>NZ_JAPEHT010000038.1 GCF_028823615.1 Planococcus sp. A6 | reverse complement strand
GATTAGTTTTTCTAGCTTATGATTCGCTTCCGACAATCTCTTCTTGCTGGGCTTTTTCGCTTTGCTCGATTTCGATCTGGCGGTAGCGTTGCATGCCAGTCCCTGCTGGAACCAGTTTCCCGATAATGACATTCTCTTTCAGGCCGAGAAGCTCATCGCGTTTTCCTTTGATCGCCGCGTCGGTAAGGACACGAGTCGTTTCTTGGAAGGACGCAGCAGACAAGAACGATTCTGTTTCCAGGGAAGCTTTCGTAATCCCGAGGATGACAGGTCGGCTAGTTGCTGGCATATTGCCGGCAAGTACTGCTTTTTCATTCGCTTCTGTGAACTGGTGAATATCAAGAAGAGAACCTGGCAGCAAGTCAGTATCTCCGGCTTCAATAACGCGGACTTTACGGAACATTTGACGAACCATAACTTCAACGTGCTTATCGCCGATTTCTACCCCTTGCATGCGGTAAACTTTTTGAACTTCTTTCAATAGATACAATTGTACAGATTGGACTTCTTTGACTTGAAGCAATTGCTTCGGATCAATAGAGCCGTCTGTCAGCACTTCACCGCGCTGAATCGTATCATCTACTTGAACTTTCAAACGTGCATTGTAAGGCGCCAAGTATTTGCGTGTTTCCACATCGCCTTGAATCGTGATTTCCTTCTGGCCTTCGCGGATTTCATCAATCTCGGTAATCGTACCGGTGATTTCAGAAATAACAGCTTGCCCTTTCGGATTTCTGGATTCGAAGATTTCTTGGATACGCGGCAAACCTTGTGTGATATCGTCTCCTGCTACACCGCCTGTGTGGAACGTACGCATCGTGAGCTGTGTACCTGGCTCACCGATTGACTGGGCAGCGATGATTCCCACAGCTTCGCCGACTTCCACTTCGTCGCCTGTTGCAAGGTTCGTACCATAACATTTTTTGCAAATGCCGTGTTTTGTATTACAAGTAAAGGCAGAGCGGATCGTCACTTCTTTGATGCCAGCTTCGATTACGAGGCGGGCCAAGTCTTGCGTAATAAGTGCGTCTCTTTCTACAATTACTTCTTTTGTTTCCGGATGGCGGACCGTTTTCTTCGCGTGACGGCCGACAATCCGTTCTTCAAGCTCTTCGATGACTTCCGTACCTTCCATGAGTGCGCCAACCAATAAACCACGGTCAGTTCCGCAATCATTTTCGCGTACGATAGCATCTTGTGCAACATCGACAAGACGGCGAGTCAAGTAACCGGAGTCAGCTGTTTTCAGTGCTGTATCGGCAAGACCTTTACGCGCACCGTGAGTCGAGATGAAGTATTCGAGTACCGTCAGACCTTCACGGAAGGAAGATTTGATCGGAAGTTCAATAATGCGGCCGGCCGGGTTGGCCATGAGTCCGCGCATACCCGCAAGCTGCGTGAAGTTGGACGCGTTACCACGCGCTCCGGAATCACTCATCATGTAGATCGGGTTCAGCGTATCAAGGGATGCCATCAGTTTTTCCTGGATGATATCTTTTGCATTGCTCCAATATGAGATAACGCGCGTGTAGCGCTCTTCTTCCGTAATCAAACCACGGCGGAATTGCTTCATCACTTTATCTACATTGTTTTGGGCTTCAACTAGGATTTCACCTTTGTCAGGCAAAACGACCTCCCGACTGTAATGCCGGCTTGTGTTGAATATTTGAATCCGAGGCTCTTCATGCGGTCAAGCATGCGGGAAGTTTCCGTAATATGGAAACGCTTGAACACTTCTGCGATGATTTCCCCAAGGATTTTCTTCTTGAACGGCGTTACAAGCTCTGACTCCTGGATATGCTTGCGAACATCCGTCGTTGTAGGGACGAAGTATTTCGCAGGTGTTTCCACTTGCAGGTTGTAATCGGTCGGTTCATTGATATAAGGGAACGATTTCGGAAGAATTTCATTGAAAATGACTTTTCCGACTGTCGTCAAAAGAAGCATTTTGTTTTGTTCTTCCGTAAACGTCGGGTTGTTTACAGATCCAGCCTGAACCGCGATACGCGTGTGCAGATGCACATGTCCAGTTTGGTAAGCAATCAATACTTCTTCAGATCCGGAGAACGTAGCCCCTTCGCCTGTTGCACCTTTGCGCTCTAGCGTCAGGTAATAGTTTCCAAGAACCATATCCTGTGAAGGCGTTACGACCGGTTTTCCATCTTTCGGGTTCAAGATGTTCTGTGCTGCAAGCATTAGAAGACGAGCTTCTGCTTGCGCTTCAGATGAAAGCGGTACGTGGACAGCCATTTGGTCACCATCAAAGTCGGCGTTATAAGCCGTACAAACGAGTGGGTGAAGGCGGATGGCCTTACCTTCGACAAGTGTCGGTTCAAATGCTTGGATACCGAGTCTGTGAAGTGTAGGTGCGCGGTTCAATAGAACCGGGTGCTCCTTGATAACATCTTCAAGTACGTCCCAAACTTCTGAATGGAGACGTTCGATTTTACGCTTCGCGCTCTTAATGTTATGAGCAAGCCCACGTTCAACCAATTCTTTCATAACGAACGGCTTAAAGAGTTCAATTGCCATGCCTTTAGGCAATCCGCATTGATACATCTTCAAGTTCGGTCCTACGACGATTACAGAACGTCCCGAGTAATCAACACGTTTTCCGAGCAAGTTCTGGCGGAAACGTCCTTGCTTCCCTTTCAACATATGAGAAAGAGATTTCAATGGACGGTTACCAGGACCTGTAACCGGACGGCCGCGACGGCCGTTGTCAATCAATGCATCAACCGCTTCTTGAAGCATGCGTTTTTCGTTCTGAACGATGATGCTTGGCGCACCAAGGTCAAGCAAACGCTTGAGGCGGTTGTTACGGTTGATGACACGGCGGTAAAGGTCGTTCAAGTCAGAAGTCGCAAAACGGCCTCCGTCAAGCTGAACCATCGGACGCAATTCCGGCGGGATGACAGGAAGGACATCCAAAATCATCCAATCCGGATTGTTTCCAGAGTTGCGGAAAGACTCTACTACTTCAAGGCGTTTGATCGCACGTGTGCGGCGCTGGCCTTGTGCAGATTTAAGTTCTTCTTTCAACGCATCTGTTTCGCGCTCCAAGTCAATTTCCTGAAGCAAACGTTTGATCGCTTCAGCACCCATTGCTGCTTGGAACTTCTTGCCGAATTTATCGCGGTATGCGCGATATTCTTTTTCGGAAAGCAATTGTTTTTTCTCGAGCGGTGTATCCGCCGGATCGATTACTACGTAAGAAGCAAAATAGATAACTTCTTCCAAAGAACGCGGGGACATATCCAAGATAAGACCCATGCGGCTTGGGATTCCTTTGAAATACCAAATATGGGAAACCGGTGCTGCAAGCTCGATATGGCCCATGCGCTCACGGCGCACTTTTGAACGGGTTACTTCGACGCCACAGCGATCACAGACGACACCTTTATAACGGACGCGTTTGTATTTTCCGCAATGGCATTCCCAGTCTTTTGTAGGACCGAAAATACGTTCACAGAACAAACCGTCTTTTTCAGGCTTTAACGTACGGTAGTTGATTGTTTCTGGTTTCTTGACTTCCCCATAGGACCATGAGCGAATTTTATCGGGTGATGCCAATCCGATTTTCATATACTCAAAATTATTTACATCTATCAAGGAGCCTACCTCCCTTTTGTCTCGAGTTTCTGTACGGCTCTTCCTCGTTTATGGCTGAATCGATAAGTTTCTTTCTTCTATATATACGTTATTCAATCGTGCCTACTGGTGATTCTTCGTCAGCGATCGGCAGGATATTCAGTGAATCTGCAGGTTGAAGATCGTCTTCTTCATCCAAATCGCGCAATTCGATTTCTTCATCGTCGATTGTGAGCATCTTAACGTCCATGCCCAAACTTTGAAGCTCTTTGATCAATACTTTGAAGGATTCCGGAACGCTTGGTTCTGGAACACTTTCACCTTTGACAATCGCTTCGTACGTTTTCACACGGCCGACCACGTCATCTGATTTAACTGTCAAGATTTCTTGGAGTGTATGTGCAGCACCGTATGCTTCAAGTGCCCAAACTTCCATCTCCCCGAAACGCTGACCGCCAAATTGCGCTTTACCGCCGAGTGGCTGTTGCGTAACCAGTGAGTAAGGTCCAGTTGAACGTGCATGGAGTTTATCGTCAACCATATGTGCCAGTTTGATCATGTACATGATTCCGACAGAAACACGGTTGTCGAATGGTTCACCTGAACGGCCATCATAAAGGATGGTTTTACCGTCGCGCGGCATACCAGCTTCTTCCATCGTTTCCCAAACATCTTCTTCATTAGCGCCATCAAATACGGATGATGCCATGTGAAGGCCTAGAGAACGGGAAGCCATACCCAGGTGAAGTTCAAGTACCTGTCCGATATTCATACGGGACGGAACACCAAGCGGGTTCAACATGATGTCGATCGGTGTGCCATCAGGCATGAACGGCATATCTTCTTCAGGTAAAATGCGGGAGATAACACCTTTGTTACCATGGCGTCCGGCCATTTTATCCCCAACGGAGATTTTCCGTTTTTGGACAATATAAGCACGTACCAATTGGTTAACGCCCGGTGGCAATTCGTCTCCATCTTCGCGGTTGAAGATCTTCACATCAAGCACGATTCCGCCTGCACCGTGAGGCACACGCAGGGAAGTATCGCGTACTTCACGCGCTTTTTCACCGAAAATTGCATGAAGCAGACGTTCTTCTGCAGTCAATTCCGTAACCCCTTTTGGCGTTACTTTACCGACGAGAATGTCGCCGTCTTTTACTTCAGCACCGACACGGATAATGCCGCGGTCGTCCAAGTTGCGCAACGCATCTTCGCCAACGTTAGGAATATCACGCGTAATCTCTTCAGGCCCGAGTTTTGTATCACGCGAGTCTGATTCGTATTCTTCGATGTGGACCGACGTGTAGACGTCATCTTTAACAAGGCGCTCACTCATGATGATTGCATCCTCATAGTTAAAGCCATCCCAAGTCATGAAGCCGACAAGCACGTTACGGCCAAGCGCCATCTCACCGCGCTCCATTGAAGGTCCATCTGCCAGGATATCGCGTTTCTCGACGCGGTCGCCGACTTTGACGATCGGGCGCTGGTTATAGCTGGTACCTTGGTTTGAACGGATGAATTTTTGCAGGCGGTACGTATCCACGTCGCCTCTGACTTCATTGCCTTCTACGTTTTCGATGCGGCGAACGCGGATTTCTTTCGCTTCAACGAATTCAACAATTCCGCCATGCTTCGCGATTACAGCAGCACCTGAATCACGTGCAGCCAAGTGCTCCATGCCAGTTCCGACAAACGGAGCTTCTGGATTCAATAGAGGCACAGCTTGGCGCTGCATGTTCGCTCCCATTAATGCACGGTTGGAGTCATCGTTTTCAAGAAACGGAATACAAGCAGTCGCAACAGACACGACTTGTTTTGGAGAAACATCCATATAATCGATGCTAGAACGGCTGTAAACAGTGTTCTCACCGCGGAAGCGGGCAACGACTTCTTCTTCGACAAACGATCCGTCTTCATTCAAGCGCGAATTCGCCTGAGCGACGACATAGTTGTCTTCTTCATCAGCCGTTAAGTAATCGATTTGGTCGGTGACTTTATTCGTCTCCGGATCGACGCGGCGATAAGGTGTTTCGATGAATCCGAATTTATTCACTTTGGCAAATGTTGAAAGTGTGTTGATCAAGCCGATGTTCGGGCCCTCAGGCGTTTCGATCGGGCACATGCGACCATAGTGAGAGTAGTGAACGTCACGAACTTCAAAGCCAGCGCGCTCACGCGTCAAACCACCGGGCCCAAGCGCAGATAGACGACGTTTGTGTGTCAATTCTGCAAGCGGGTTCGTTTGGTCCATAAACTGAGACAATTGAGAACTGCCGAAGAACTCTTTAATCGATGCAATAACCGGACGGATATTGATCAATTGCTGAGGTACAATCGATTGTGTGTCGTTGATTGACATACGCTCACGTACAACACGTTCCATACGGGACAAACCGATACGAAATTGGTTCTGCAGAAGTTCGCCAACTGAACGCAGACGACGGTTACCTAGGTGGTCAATATCATCTGTGTTGCCAACGCCATGCAGCAAGTTGAAGAAGTAGCTGATAGACGAGATGATATCCGCAGGCGTTACGTTTTTGATCTTGTCTTCGATATATGCATTGCTGATGACAGTGATTTCTTTTTGCTCATCGTCATTTGGCGCATAGATTTTAATGGATTGAAGTGTTACGTCGTCTTCAAGAACGCCTCCAGCTTGGGAAACGGTATGGAAACCAACGCCATTCTCCAAATTAGGGATCAAGCGGTCAAGGACACGGCGGTCAATAACAGTTCCAGCTTCTACTAAAATTTCACCCGTTTCAGGATCGACGAGTGTTTCTGCAATCGTCTGATTAAACAAGCGGTTTTTAATATGAAGCTTTTTGTTCATCTTGTAACGGCCGACATTCGCCAAGTCATAGCGTTTTGGGTCGAAGAAACGCGAGTAAAGTAAGCTCTTAGCGCTCTCTACTGTCGGTGGCTCTCCAGGGCGAAGGCGCTCGTAAATTTCAAGAAGCGCTTTTTCCGTGTTTTCGGTGTTATCTTTTTCCAAAGTGTTTTGCAAATACTCGTTATCGCCGAGCAATTCAATGATTTCCTGATCGGAACCAAAGCCTAATGCACGCAGAAGAACCGTTACAGGCAATTTGCGTGTGCGGTCGATACGTACGTATACGACATCTTTTGCATCGGTTTCATACTCAAGCCATGCACCACGGTTTGGAATGACAGTAGCGCCAAAACCGCGTTTGCCGTTTTTATCTGTCTTGTCGTGGAAATAAACACTTGGCGAGCGGACTAATTGCGAAACGATGACGCGCTCTGCGCCGTTGATGACGAAAGTTCCAGTCTCCGTCATCAATGGGAAATCACCCATGAAGACATCCTGTTCTTTCACTTCATCCGTTTCTTTGTTGTGAAGACGCACTTTTACGCGAAGCGGTGCTGCGTAAGTAACGTCCCGTTCTTTCGATTCATCAACCGGGTACTTAGGATCCGCTAGGCTGTAGTCGACGAATTCCAAGGAAAGGTTTCCTGTGAAATCTTCGATTGGCGAAATGTCGCGGAACATTTCACGAAGCCCCTCTTCTAAGAACCATTCGTAAGAAGACGATTGGATCTCAATCAGATTCGGGAGATCTAGAACTTCACTAATTCTCGAAAAACTTCTGCGTTGACGATGCTGACCGTACTGAACTAGTTGACCTGTCAACTTATTCACCCCTCAATAAAACGATTATAGGACTTTGCGATATCTGTAAAATAGTGTATGATATCGAAAAGACAAAAAGAAAACGAGACCGCATATGAGCTCATTTTCGGTTTACACATGTTAAAACTGGCCGCCATGCTCTGCCCGAAAAAGGGCAAACGACCTCAAAATAATATTTTTTGCATTTTATTATAATATCACAGGCGTTTTGTCAAGTCAAACTTTTCTGGCCTCGAAAATAAAGTAACCTTTCTTCTTATCAGCGACCCGGACGTCGCCAAACAACTCCTGCAATTTCTCTTGAGTCGAAGGGGCGCCCTGCTTTTTCTGTATGACAACCCATAACGATCCGGAAGCCACAAGTTTTTCATACGCTTCTTCATAAAACCGGAAAATCGTCTCTTTTCCCGCACGAATTGGCGGATTTGTTAAAATAGCGCCGAATCCTTGTTGCTCAACATTGGACAAGCCGTCGCTTTCATAGACTGAAACATTTTCAACACCGTTTAACACGGTGTTTTTTTGTGCGAGTTCAATGGCTCTGGCATTAATGTCCACCATGTGCACATGTCTTTGTGGAAATGCTTTGGCGATAGCCATTCCGATCGGTCCATACCCGCAACCCACATCGAGGATAGGCCCTTCTACAGACGGTTCATCACCCACGCCTGAATCCGTTTGAAACCGGAACGTCTCGCCCCGCAATGTGTAGGTCCACTCTTGGGGTTTGCTTTTAGTTTGAGGATTTTTGGAATAATAGTGTTGGGACATACGGAGCCCTCCTTCCATCATACAATCTCAAGTTCTCACTGGATTGGATTTAAAAAGAAGAAAAAGCCCGTCGGTGAATACTGACGAGCTTTCTTTCTTATAATATAGGTGAATTATTTAACTTCTACAGAAGCGCCAACTTCTTCAAGTTTAGCTTTGATTTCTTCAGCTTCTTCTTTAGTAGCGCCTTCTTTAAGAGCTTTAGGAGCTTCGTCAACAAGACCTTTCGCTTCTTTCAAGCCAAGGCCTGTAACTTCGCGAACAACTTTGATGACTTTGATTTTTTGGTCGCCAGCAGAGTTAAGGATTACGTCGAACTCAGTTTGCTCTTCTTCAGCAGCGCCACCAGCAGCAGCTGCAGCAACTGGAGCAGCAGCAGTTACGCCGAACTCGTCTTCGATTGCTTTTACTAGGTCGTTAAGTTGAAGAATTGTCATTTCTTTGATTGCGTCTAGAATTTGTTCTTGTGTCATTATAATTTCCTCCTATGATAGGTAATTTTTTGTCGTACTCAGGATGCTAAGAGATTAAGCGCCCTGTTCTTCTTTTTGGTCTGCAACTGCTTTTGTAGTAGCAGCGAAGTTGCGGACTGGAGCTTGTAGTACGCTGAGTAGCATAGACAATAGGCCATCGCGTGATGGAAGTTCAGCAAGAGCTTTCATTTCATCTGCAGATGCAACATTGCCTTCGATGATACCGGCTTTAATTTCTAGTGCTTCGTTGCCTTTTGCGAAATCGTTGATGATTCGCGCTGGAGCAACGACGTCTTCGTTCGAGAATGCGATAGCGTTCGGTCCTGTGAAGTGTTCGTTGATCGCTTCAAGGCCGTGAACTTCTGTCGCGCGGCGAGTCATGGAGTTTTTGTAAACTTTAAACTCGATGCCTTCCTCACGAAGCTGTTTACGAAGTTCTGTAAGTTGGGCAACGTTCAAACCGCGATAGTCAACAACGACAACCGATGCAGCAGCGTTGAATTTGTCAGCGATTGTTTGCACAACAACTTTTTTCGTTTCAATTGCTTTGCTCATGTGGGCACCTCCTATAGATTTGTCATTCATACCGTCCGTCCATAAGAAAAGCCTCTGGTCCAGTACAGACACAGAGGCATAAAATCAGCATCAATTAAGATGGAATCTGAATTCATCATGTCCTCGGCAGGGATTCATTAAGCGGCAAGCCGCCCCTACTGTCTGCGGTACAAATGGTTATTTCACAACTTCGCCAGTATAACGAAGTTGCGAAAGAATGTCAATATTTTATTTAACTACTACTTTTGCAGGGTCTACTTTGACAGCAGGTCCCATTGTAGTCGTTACGTTTAGTGATTTCATGTACGTGCCTTTAGCAGCAGATGGCTTAGCTTTCAAGATCACGTCATAGATTGCTTGCAAGTTCTCAGCAAGTTTGTCGTCTTCGAAAGACACTTTGCCGATCGGCGCGTGAATGATACCGGATTTTTCTGCACGGTATTCCACTTTACCAGCCTTGATTTCCTGAACAGCTTTCGCTACATCAAATGTAACAGTTCCTGTTTTCGGGTTTGGCATCAAGCCTTTTGGTCCAAGAACGCGTCCAAGTTTACCAACTTCGCCCATCATGTCCGGAGTAGCGACGATAACGTCGAATTCGAACCAGCCTTGTTGGATTTTTTGGATGTACTCAGCATCGCCGACATAGTCAGACGCTTTGAGTTTTACCAGTACCGTTTGGAAGCACAACTGCCCCACGGATTTGCTGGTCATTTTTACGCGTGTCGATTCCTAGGCGGAAAGCGACTTCTACAGTAGCGTCGAAGTTAACTGTGCTTGCCTTTTTTGCAAGTTCGATAGCTTCTTTCGCTTCGTAGAGCTTAGAACGGTCGATCAGTTTTGCTGCTTCTTGCAGCTTTTTGCCTGTTTTAGCCATTTTAAACGTCCTCCTTGTTGTGGTCTAACGGATTGAACCTCCCACGATTAAGGGCTGCGCTGTTCGCGTTGAACTGCGCAACCCATCCAAAAACAACTTCTTGAAATTAGTCTTCGATTGTAATGCCCATGCTGCGAGCAGTACCTTCAACCATCAACATTGCAGCTTCAACTGAAGCGGCATTTAGATCTGGCATTTTAGTTTCTGCGATTTCGCGAACTTGGTCGCGTTTCACAGTCGCTACTTTATTGCGGTTCGGTTCACCTGAACCTGATTCAATACCTGCTGCTTTCTTCAATAGAACTGCAGCTGGCGGAGTTTTCGTAATGAAAGTAAATGAACGGTCTTCAAATACCGAAATCTCAACCGGAATAATAAGTCCTGCTTGTTCAGCAGTACGCGCGTTAAATTCTTTACAGAAGCCCATGATGTTGACGCCTGCTTGACCTAGTGCTGGTCCTACTGGCGGCGCTGGGTTAGCTTTTGCTGCAGGAATCTGCAATTTTACGACTTTAACTACTTTTTTAGCCACGAAACACACCTCCTTAAGTCCGTGATGTGGTAATAGGGTTTCCCCTCCCACTCATATCTGTCCGTCAACTTGATTTTCGTTGATAGAATTAATTGGTTTGTACAGATGCTGCCCTTTGGCAGTCTGACCTATGAAATGATACCACCATTGCAAAAAAATAGCAAGGGGCGTTGTTATACTTTTTGGACCTGCTCAAAATCGAGCTCCATTTTCGTTTCGCGCCCAAAGATGTCGATCGACACTTTGACTTTGCCTTTCGTATCGTCGATTTCTTCGACTTTCCCTTGGAAGTTGGCGAATGGCCCTTCCATGACTTCGACGGTGTCTGCGACTGCGAAATCGATATCCACTTTGCGTTCGGTCATGCCCATTTGCTTGAGGATGAAATCGACTTCTTCTTCTAGAAGAGGTGTCGGTTTCGCGCCCCCGCCTGATGAACCGATAAATCCGGTCACACCCGGCGTATTGCGGACGACATACCAAGACTCATCCGTCATGACCAATTCGACTAACACGTAACCCGGGAAGGTTTTGCGCATGACTGTACGTTTTTTTCCGTCTTTGAAATCTGTTTCCTGTTCTTCAGGGATGATGACGCGGAAGATCAAATCTTCCATTCCCATTGTTTCTACGCGCTTTTCCAGGTTCGCTTTTACCTTGTTTTCGTAACCGGAATACGTATGGACTACATACCAATTTTTCTCCATATTCGAGCGGACTAAGCGTCCATCCCTCCTTTTTTACAAATGAAAAAACCCGTTCCATGGAATGACGGGCTATTTTTCGTTATTCTTATGACTGTGTTACAGTGCCAGGAACCAACGGAATAATTCCGATATGCCGGTATCGATCAATGCGAAGAAAAGAGCCATGAAGATGACCGTTGACAGGACGACGATTGTATAGCGCGTCAATTCCTTGCGTTTTGGCCAGCTGACTTTTCTCATTTCCGAAACGACATTTTTAAAGAAATCGCCAATGTTACCCATTATCGTAAAAACCTCCGAATTTCAAAATCACTCTATATCGTCCGGCATTCAAAGTAATACTATTTCGTTTGTTTATGCACGGTATGCTCGTTACAATGAGCACAGAATTTTTTGAGTTCCAAACGTGTGCTTGAATCCGCTTTCGCAGGTACCGCATAATTGCGGGAAGCACATTTCGAGCAGCTCAACACGATTTTTTTAGCCATTATTCTCACCTTGCTCTATTTTACAGCTTTTTCAAGAGTATCATCATAAAAACTTGCTGTCAATAGTACTTACGAGGACCGGCTTTCACTCGCCTGCAGATGCCGCTCAAGTTTCCGCTTGACCCGCTGCAAGGCATTGTCGATTGATTTTACATGCCGTTCCAGCTTTTCAGAGATTTCCTGATAAGACTGCCCATCGAGATATAGCGTCAACACTTCACGTTCCAGCTCACTTAGCACTTCATCCATTTTGCCTTCCATGTAACGGAACTCTTCATTATGAATCATCAATTCTTCCGGGTCGTCCGCGCCGCTTCCCGCGAGCACATCCATCAATGTCCGATCCGACTCTTCATCGTAGATCGGCTTGTCGAGAGAGACATAGGAATTCAGCGGGATATGCTTCTGACGTGTGGCTGTCTTGATCGCCGTGATAATTTGGCGGACGATGCATAGCTCCGCAAATGCGCGGAATGAAGACAGTTTATCACTCCTGAAGTCACGGATCGCTTTGTACAAGCCGATCATGCCCTCCTGGATGATATCTTCTTTATCTGCGCCAATGAGAAAATAGGAACGGGCTTTCATCCGCACAAACGGACGGAACTTGGTGATAAGAAAATCCAAGGCTTCCGTGTTGCCGCTATGGACCAGACCGACAAGTTCTTCATCTGCCAATTCAGTAAAGTTACGGTTACGAACTTGCTCAAAATTTTCCACGGGTGATCCCTCCGATTGGGTGAGCCTCGATATTTCCAGTATACAGGAAGAAAAAATTGAGCGTCAACAGTTCATTTAAGGCCTCGTCGCCATTTTTCGAAAATTTCTGCCACTTCTCCTTCAAGCGGAATCTTGGAAATCGAGCGCTGCTCTTGGATCTCACGCACTTTCTTGGCAATGCGCTTGTCAATTTCCTCCATCTCAATTTCCAATTCACGCGCGGAGATGCGCAAAGCTCCTTTAGCAAAAATCACCCATTGTTCGGTCGAGTCGGATGTGGCGACATAAATTTGGTCACGCCGGCTATTCAGGCTGATCGCCAGCTTTTCAATCCGTTCATCGGCCGTCTCGCTTGAACGGGTGAAAATGACTTCCACGTCGCTATGCAAATTTTTCGCTTCGATGCCCGGTACCAGGTGGGCATCGAACACGACGATGACACGCCACCCTTTAAAACCTTGATATTCGGCCATCCGTTCGATGAGCCGGTCGCGCGCGTCTGCCAGGCGTTCTTTCTTCAGCGCTGTTAGTTCTGTCCAATCGCCAATGATGTTATAGCCATCTACCAGCAGGATATTCATGGCATCACCCGATTGGATGGCGCTTGCGGTAGACTTCATACATCAACAGGCTGGCAGCCACCGATGCGTTCAAGGAAGTCACATGGCCGACCATCGGCAATTGATAAAGGAAGTCGCATTTATCGCGCAAGATGCGGCTCATGCCTTTGCCTTCGCTGCCGATGATGACGGCAAGCGGCAAGGTCGCATCCATGCGCCGGTAGTCCACCGATTCTTTGGCGTCGGTGCCGGCGATCCATACGCCGCGCTTCTTCAATTCATCGACCGTCTGAGACAAATTATTAACGCGCACAACCGGCACGTGCTCAATCGCCCCAGTCGATGATTTCGCCACGACGCCGGTCAAACCGACCGCACGGCGCTGCGGGATGATCAAGCCGTGGGCGCCTACGGCATCTGCCGTACGCATGATCGATCCAAGATTATGCGGGTCTTCCAGTTCATCGAGGATGAGGAAGAACGGATCTTCTTGCTTGTCTTGGGCTTTCGCGAACAACTCTTCCAGTTCTGCATAGCGATACGCCGCGACTGCTGCGGCAATCCCTTGGTGATTCGTATCGGTCAGTCCGTCAATTTTCTTTTTCGGGACGAACTGCACCAGCACTTTCTGTTCTTTCGCCAATTGAAGAAGTTCTGCAATGCCTTTTTTCTGGACGCCTTCCGCGATCCAGATTTTATTGATGTCGCGCTTGGCGCGCAATGCTTCTAGCACCGGATTTTTGCCTCCGATGATTTCAGGTGTTTCCTCTGTCATTTGACCACTCCTCTCGGCTCTTCAGCAATGGTGATTGCATAATTGATCAATTCATCCAGTCGCTCCTGCTCTTCTTTTAAATACAACCAGCCGAGCACCGCTTCAAATGCGGTGCTGAAATTATAGGTCTGGACATCGGTATTTCTCGGCACCGAACCGGATTTCGCATTGCGGCCCCGCCTCATGATGGCTAGCTCTGTTTCGGTCAGGACGCCTTCATCAACAAAGCGCTTCAAAATGAGCGCCTGGGACTTAGCCGAAACGAACGCCGTCGAAGACCGGTGAAGGATATTCGGCTTGACACGGCCCGCGTGAAGCAAGTGTGCACGCACTGCCGTCTCGTAAACGGCATCTCCCATATAAGCGAGTGCTAAGGCATTCAATTGATCAACATCTTGTTTTCTCAATACCATCCGCCTTAGCCTCTCTTCCAGCGCGTACCTTGCGCTGTATCTTCCAAAATGATGTTCTGTTCTTTCAATTGATCGCGGATTTCATCCGATCTTGCGAAATCACGGTTTTTGCGTGCTTCGATACGCTCTTCCAATAATGCTTCAATCTCCGCATCCAAAAGCTCTGATTGCGCAAACGGCAAGCCAAGAACTCCCGCCAACTCATCAAACACATCGATGAAAGTTTGAAGAACCGGTTCAGCCGTCTGTTTCTCAAGCAAGTAAGTATTCGCAAGTTTCGACAGGTCGAACAGCTTTGAGATGGCATTCGCCGTATTGAAATCATCGTCCATGGTTTCGATGAATTCCTGCTTGATCGCTTCGATTTTCGACAGCCAAATATCGTTATGGTCGCCAAGGCCGGCTGAATTCTCCAAGCGGTGTTTAACATTGCCATACGCCGTACGGATCCGCTCCATCCCTGCTTGCGCGTCTTCTACCAATCCTTTGGAGTAATTGATTGGATGGCGATAATGAACCGACAGCATGAATAGGCGCAGCACTTGCGGGTCGAGTTCTTTTAAGATGTCATTGACCAGTACGAAGTTATTCAATGACTTGGACATTTTTTCGTTTTCAATATTAATATACCCGTTATGCATCCAATAACGCGCAAACGGCTTGCCTGTATAAGCTTCCGATTGGGCGATTTCATTTTCGTGGTGTGGGAACGTCAAATCCTGCCCGCCGGCATGGATATCGATCGTATCGCCAAGGTGTTCTCTTGCCATCACCGAGCATTCGATATGCCAGCCCGGGCGTCCTTTGCCCCATGGGCTTCCCCAGGAAATTTCGCCAGGTTTTGCCGCTTTCCACAAAACGAAATCCAGGGCATCCTGTTTTTTATCTCCGGCTTCGATGCGAGCACCGATTTTCAATTCATCCACTGACTGGTGGGATAATTTCCCATACCCATCGAACTTACGCGTATGGTAATACACATCGCCTTGCGATTCATAGGCATAGCCTTTTTCAATGAGTGCTTCAATAAACTCCACGATTTGCGGCATATGCCCCGTAACACGCGGATGGACATCTGCTTCTGCGCAGCCGAGTGCTTTCGTGTTGTCGAAATATGCAGTGATAAAGCGTTCTGCAATTTCCGGCACTTCCTCGCCAAGTTCATTTGCCGCTTTGATCAATTTATCGTCGACATCCGTGAAATTCGATACATATTTCACGTCGTACCCGCGGTATTCCAAGTAACGGCGCACCGTATCATAGACGATGACTGGGCGGGCGTTGCCGATATGGATGTAGTTGTAGACAGTCGGACCGCACACATACATTTTCACTTTGCCTTCTTCA
Source organism: Planococcus sp. A6 (assembly GCF_028823615.1). Classification (GTDB taxonomy): domain Bacteria; phylum Bacillota; class Bacilli; order Bacillales_A; family Planococcaceae; genus Planococcus. The sequence continues at coordinate 11,492 of NZ_JAPEHT010000038.1, read as the reverse complement.
AGCGGCACGAACGCTTCTTTTTGGCGCGTCAATGAATTAAAAATCTGGATACTCATAATAACTTCCCTTCTTCCTGCTGCTGGTTGTTTTCTCTTTTCAGCTGTTCCACTTCACGCTGCAAGGCGGCGATCTTCATTTCCATGCCATCGCATTTGTCCATGACTGGATCCGGCATGTTCTGGTGGTTCAAGTCTCTGTTTTTTACTTTGACGCCGTCCTGGATGACGACTTTTCCTGGAATGCCGACAACCGTTGAATTCGGGGGCACGTCTTTCAAAACGACCGAACCCGCTCCGACTTTGGAGTTTTCACCGACCGTAATTGAGCCGAGCACTTTTGCGCCTGTCGCGACCAGCACGTTATCTGCGAGTGTCGGATGGCGCTTGCCGCGTTCTTTGCCAGTTCCGCCAAGTGTAACGCCTTGATAGAGCGTCACATCGTTGCCGATTTCACAGGTTTCCCCAACAACGACACCCATGCCGTGGTCGATAAACAAACGCCGGCCGATGACGGCACCCGGATGGATTTCAATTCCTGTGAAGAAGCGGCTGACTTGGGAAATCGCCCGCGCGATGAAAAACAGTTTCTTCTTAAAGAAGAAATGCGCCAAACGGTGGGCCCAGATGGCGTGCAGTCCGGCATACGTCAGCACCACTTCAAAATAACTACGGGCAGCAGGGTCTTGTTCAAAAATAACATCAATATCTTCTTTCAATAATTTCCACATCCGGCATTCTCCTTTCTGTTCCAATATAAAAAGCGCCCCTGTCAATTGCTTGACAGAGACGCTTTCCCGCGCGGTTCCACTCTGATTAAAAGGACATGTCCTTTTCTCTCGAAGCCTTTAACGCAGGCAAACGTCTGGTCTACTCGTTTCGACTCAGCACTCGGGGAGGCATTTCAGGAACGCAGCGGCACAGGTCACTTACAGCCGGTGATGACCCTCTCTTTGGAGCATGCTTTCCTTACTTCTTCCCGTCAACGTTTTGATAATTGGTAAATTCATTGTACACGCTTATGCGCATAAGTCAAAACTTTATGCCCCTGCGTATTGGCCGACGCGCGCAATCGCTTTTTCCTTGCCAAGAAGCGCAATCGCATCCGGCAATTCCGGTCCGTGCGTCTGCCCTGTCGTCACGACGCGGATTGGCATGAAGAGGTTTTTCCCTTTATGGCCAGTCGCTTTTTGCACCGCTTTGATCGCGGACTTGATTTCAGCCGGTTCAAACGCGTCTAAAGAAGCTAGCTGCTCTTTGAAAGCCGCCATGACTTCCGGTACTTGCTCGCCGCTCAAGACTTCTTTTTCAGCTTCGCCATAATGAAGGTCATCCGTAAAGAACAAGTCAGACAACTCGACGATTTCTGCACCGAAGCTCAATTGTTCATGATACAAGGCGATCAATTTCTCTGCCCACTGTGCTTGCTCTTCCGATAACTCCTCCGGCAGCTTACCGGCTTTTTGAAGATGCGGCAACGCCAACCCGACGACTTCTTCGAGCGACATTTGTTTGATGTATTGGTTGTTCATCCACGTCAATTTTTGCTTATCGAACATCGACGGCGACTTCGACAAACGCTCGGTGTCGAAAATGCGGATCAATTCTTCTTTCGAGAAGATCTCTTCTTCGCCTTCTGGAGACCAGCCGAGCAGCGCAAAGAAGTTAAACAGCGCTTCCGGAATATAGCCGAGGTCTTTGTACTGGGAAATGAACTGGATGATCGACTCGTCGCGCTTCGATAGCTTTTTGCGGTCTTCGTTAACGATCAAGGTCATGTGTCCGTAAGTTGGGTGATCCCAGCCAAATGAATCGTAGACCATTTGCTGTTTCGGCGTGTTTGACAAATGCTCTTCCCCGCGGAACACGTGGGTGATCTTCATCAAATGATCATCGATGACCACTGCGAAATTGTACGTCGGAATGCCGTTCGTCTTCACGACAACCCAGTCGCCGACATCTTTTGATTCGAATGAAATCTCGCCGCGCACCATGTCATCGAATTTATACGTGACATCCGCCGGCACTTTCATGCGAAGAGAATACGTCTCGCCAGCCGCTTCTTTTCCAGCGACTTCTTCGGCCGTCAAATTGCGGCAAGTCCCGCTGTACTGAGGTGCCGCAACACCAGAGGCACGTTGGGCTTCACGTTCTTTCTCGAGCGTATCCGGCGTGCAGAAACATTTGTAGATATCGCCTTTTTCCAATAACTCATCGGCGTATTTTTTATAGATGTCCAAACGCTCCATTTGGCGATACGGGCCGTATTCCCCGCCCACGTCAATCGACTCGTCGTGCTCGATGCCGAGCCATTTCAAGTTGTCGATCTGGGACATAACGCCCGTTTCAATATTGCGGGCTGTATCCGTGTCTTCGATGCGAATAATAAATTTGCCATTCATATGGCGAGCATATAAATAATTAAATAGCGCTGTGCGGGCTCCGCCGATATGTAAGTGTCCAGTCGGGCTCGGTGCATAGCGTACGCGTGTTTCTTGTGTCATTTGGTTTCCTCCTAAAATTGCCTTAATCCTTTAGTTATTCTATCACTCCGGGACGTCCAGCGAAAGCGGGCGCTGATTGAGTAGAATGACCGCAAGCGCCGCGATTCCTTCTTCCCGGCCGGTAAAGCCGAGATGTTCGGATGTCGTCGCTTTGACGTTCACTTGCGAAATATCCGCTTCTAATAGCTCCGCAATCGATGCGCGCATTTGCTCGATATAAGGCGCAAGCTTTGGTTTTTGTGCAATGACCGTGCAGTCGACATTGCCGAGTTCATATCCCTGTTCTTTTACATATTCCCAAATATGCGTCAGCAATTCCTTAGAATCGGCATCTTTAAATTCCGGGTCGGTATCCGGGAAATGTTTGCCGATATCTCCCCCGCCGATCGCGCCGAGTGCTGCGTCCGTGATCGTATGCAATAGCACATCCGCATCCGAATGGCCGAGAAGCCCCCGGTCGTGTTCGATTTCAACGCCGCCTAAAATAAACGGGCGCCCTTCCGCCAATTGATGCACATCGTATCCTTGTCCAATTCGTATCATCATTATTCCTCCTGTAATCGACTCGCAAGAATCGCTTTTCCATAAATCAAATCATCCGGTGTCGTCATCTTGACGTTCTCATACGTACTTTCCACAATCTGTACCGGGTGCCCCATCCGCTCCACAAGCATCGCTTCGTCCGTTCCGAGGAACCCGTCGGCTTGCGCCCGTTGCGCCGCTTCCATTAAGAGCTCATAACGGAATGCCTGCGGCGTCTGGATCATCCACAACTCCGCACGATCCACCGTTTCGGTAGTGACGCCTTCGCGAACTTTTTTGATCGTGTCTTTTACCGGCACGCCGGCAATCGCAGCGCCGGATTCATTTGCCCTCTCCACCAACTCGCGAATGACAGCTGGGCTGATGAACGGCCGCGCAGCGTCATGCACGAGCACGACTTCGGATTGCCTCGCCATTTCAAGGCCCGCGCGCACGCTGTCTTGCCGCTCCGCTCCACCTGCTGCATAGCCTTTGACTTTCTTGATTCCATAATGCTTGACATACTTCTCGATCAGTTCGCGCTCATCTTCCTTGACCGCAAGCCACATGCCCTCACAATCCGGGTCCCGATCGAACACTTCCAATGTATAAATGAAAATCGGTTTGCCGGAGAGTTCAAGCAATAATTTATTGCGGTCGGCTTTCATTCGTTTCCCGCTGCCGGCAGCAGGCAATACGACTGTATATTTCATGACAGACATCCTTTATTTTTTTGATCCATTTTTCTTCACAGCCAGACCTTTAGGCTTGGCAAAAATCATCCGCCCTGCAGAGGTCTGCAATACGCTCGTCACCACAACATCGATCGCTTCGCCAATATGGCCCTTGCCTTCTTCGATGACAATCATCGTGCCATCGTCCAAATATGCGACCCCTTGATTTTGCTCTTTGCCGTCTTTAATGACCACCACGTGCATTTCCTCGCCCGGTATGACGACAGGCTTCACCGCATTGGCAAGATCATTGATATTCAAAACCGGCACATTATGGAGCTCACACACTTTATTCAAATTAAAATCATTTGTCACAACTTTCCCGCCCATTTTTTGGGCTGCGCGCATGAGCTTCATATCGACTTCAGCCGCATCGCCGAAATCCTCTTCCGTAATCATGATCGCCCCTACGCGCTCTGTCTGCAGGCGCTTCAGGATATCGAGTCCCCGTCTGCCGCGTGTGCGCTTCAACGTGTCGGACGAATCCGCAATGTGCTGAAGCTCTGCAATGACAAATTGCGGCACGACGAACGTCCCTTCCATAAATCCGGTCTCTGAAATATCCGCAATCCGCCCATCGATGATAACGCTCGTATCGAGCAATTTATACACCGATTTTTCCACCGGTTCATCTTCTGGCTTTTTGCCGTTAGAATGTTTGGCAGGCGCGAGCATCCCCGTCAGCTCATCACGCTTTTGGAACCCGACCTGGAATCCCAGATAACCGAGCACAACGGAAAGAATGATCGGTGCCACTGTCGCGATTAATGGCACATCAATGGTATTTAAGGCAAAGCCGACCAAAAAGGCAACCACTAAGCCAATAATCATCCCAAGCGAGCCAAACAGCAAATCCGCTGTCGGTGCATGGAGCAGTTTACTCTCCATCCATTTCATGAAATGGACAATCGAATCGACGAACAATAAAGACAATACATAAAAAATCGCAGCACCGATAATGGCAGCGACATACGGGTTGTTGATCCATGGATTATTAGAGATAGAAATAAGTTCAAAAGCATATGGCAAAAACAAAATTCCAACCGTAGCGCCTACTAATAAAAACAATAGCTGAATAATTTTCCGAAGCATCTATTCCACCTCCTCCTCTTGATATTATACACGTTTTATTTATGAAACTCTCTGCATAACCCCACCCTGCCGATAATAGAAAAAAAAGAGGCATTGCTGCCCCTTATTGTTGCGGGAATAATTCCTTCAGCGCCTCGTTTATAGTTTCAACGCCAACGACGCGGATTCCTTCCGGAAAATCCCAACCGCCCATATTCGATTTCGGGATGATGGCACGCTTAAAGCCCAGTTTCGCCGCTTCTTGCACGCGCTGTTCAATGCGCGACACTCGGCGCACCTCTCCGGTCAACCCAACCTCACCGATAATGCAATCATCCACTTTCGGTGCAATATCACGGAAACTTGAGACAATGCTCGCGAGTACTGCCAAATCGATAGCCGGTTCATCCAGTTTCACGCCGCCTGCGACTTTTATATACGCATCTTGCGACTGCAGCATCAAGCCGACGCGCTTCTCAAGCACCGCCATCAATAACGATACCCGATTTTGGTCAATTCCAGTCGCCATTCGTTTCGGATAATTAAAGCTCGATGGGGTGACCAATGCCTGAATCTCCACCAGTATCGGCCGTGTCCCTTCCATGGAAGCGACAACCGTAGATCCCGCTGTGCCGCTTGAACGTTCCTGCAAAAATAACTCGGAGGGATTCAATACTTCCTTTAACCCGCCTTGCAGCATTTCAAAAATCGCAATTTCGTTCGTCGAACCGAAGCGGTTTTTAACACTGCGCAAAATGCGGTACGTATGATGCCGTTCCCCTTCAAAATAAAGCACTGTATCCACCATATGCTCCAAAATACGAGGCCCGGCAATCTGCCCTTCTTTCGTTACGTGGCCGACCAGGAAAATCGCGATGTTTTTCGTTTTCGCCACCCGCATCAATTCCGCTGTGCTTTCACGAACTTGCGTCACACTGCCGGGTGCTGATGTCACTTCCGGATGATAGACCGTCTGAATTGAATCGACAATCACGAAATCCGGTTCTACTTCTTCAATCGTATGATGGATCAGCTCCAAATTGGTTTCCGCAAAAATCAATAAGTCCCCGGAAACCGCATCCAGCCGCTCCGCTCGCATTTTCGTCTGGCGAATCGACTCCTCCCCTGAAATATACAACACTTTCTTGCCAGCTTTCGCAAGAAGCGCCGATACTTGCAAGAGCAATGTCGATTTTCCGATCCCTGGGTCGCCCCCGATCAAAACAAGAGAACCGGAAACAATCCCGCCGCCGAGTACGCGGTTCAATTCTTCCATTTCCGTTTTCGTCCTTGGCTCTTCTTTCGTTTCTATCGAATTGATCGGTGTCGCTTTTTGGGCAATTTGCGGTGCACTATGCTGGAATGCGCCCCTTGTGCCTTTCGGTGCTGCAACTTCCGTTTCTTCTGTCATCGTATTCCATGCCGCACAACCTGGGCATTTCCCCATCCATTTGGCAGACTCATAACCGCAGGACTGGCAGATGAACTTTATCTTTTTCTTCGCCATAGTTACCTCCTATATATAGAAAAAGCCTGGCAGATGAACTTTATCTTTTTCTTCGCCATAGTTACCTCCTATATATAGAAAAAGCCCGCCGGAGATATATCCGGCGGGCAGGATATCGTTACGATTTCTCTACGGCCCCTTCATTCGTACGGACAATGAATTCATCGCCCTGTACATCGAAGACAATTTTTTGCCCGGCAATTGCTGTACCTTTCAACAACTCTTCAGACAAACGGTCTTCGACATGTTTTTGAAGTGAGCGGCGCAAAGGACGTGCTCCGTATTCCGGATCATACCCCTCTTTGGCAATTTTATCAAGCGCTGCCTCTGTCAGCTCCAAATCGATGTCCTGCTCTTTCAAACGGTCCGTCAATTGCTGCGTCATCAGCTCGACAATCTTGCGCAAATCGTTCTTTTCAAGTGAATGGAAGACAATCATATCATCGACACGGTTCAAGAATTCAGGACGGAACGCTTTCTTCAATTCCGCGAGCATCTTGCCCTTCATGTCTTTATAATCCGTCTTCGAATCTTCCAGGTTGAAGCCAACATACTTATTGTATTTCAATTCCTGTGCCCCGACGTTCGACGTCATGATGATTACCGTATTGCGGAAATCGACGCGGCGCCCTTTGGAGTCTGTTAAATGCCCGTCTTCAAGCACTTGCAAGAGGATATTGAAGACTTCAGGGTGGGCTTTCTCGATTTCATCAAGCAAGACCACTGAATATGGCTTTCTGCGGACTTTCTCCGTCAGTTGGCCGCCTTCTTCATAACCGACATAGCCTGGAGGTGAACCAACAAGGCGTGAAGTCGTATGGCGTTCCATGTACTCGGACATATCGATGCGGATCATCGCATCTTCATCCCCGAACATCGACTCAGCCAAAGCTTTCGCAAGCTCGGTTTTACCGACGCCTGTTGGCCCTAGGAAAATGAACGAGCCAATCGGACGTTTCGGATCTTTCAACCCGGCACGCGCACGGCGGATCGCTTTCGAAATCGAAGTCACCGCTTCATCTTGGCCGATTACACGACTATGAAGGATCTGCTCCAAATTAAGCAATTTATCGGATTCTGTCTGCGCCAATCTCGATACCGGCACGCCTGTCCACATAGAGACGACTTTCGCAATATCTTCAACTGTCACTTCAGACTCTTCTTTGCCTTGCTTTTCTTTCCATTCTTTCTTCGTCTGGTCGAGCTCATCTTTCAACTTCTGCTCTGCATCGCGAAGAGAAGCCGCTTTTTCGAATTCCTGACTCTGCACCGCTTCATTCTTTTCAGAACGCGCAGCTTCAAGACGGGCTTCAAGCTCTTTCAAATCCGGTGGAGTCGTATACGAACGCAAACGCACTTTCGAACCGGCCTCATCGATTAAATCGATCGCTTTATCCGGCAAGAAGCGGTCGGAAATATAACGGTCAGACATTTTCGCTGCCGCAACAATCGCTTCATCAGTAATTTTCACGCGGTGATGCGCTTCGTAACGGTCGCGCAAGCCTTTAATGATCTCGATTGATTCTTCAACCGTCGGCTCATCCACTTGAATCGGTTGGAAACGGCGCTCAAGCGCTGCATCTTTCTCGATGTACTTGCGGTACTCATCCAGCGTGGTGGCACCGATGCACTGCAATTCACCACGTGCAAGCGATGGTTTCAAGATATTCGAAGCATCAATCGCGCCTTCTGCACCGCCGGCCCCGATCAATGTATGAAGCTCATCAATAAAGAGAATGACATTGCCCGCTTGGCGTATTTCATCCATCACTTTTTTCAAACGGTCTTCAAATTCACCGCGGTATTTCGTTCCGGCAACTACCGTACCCATATCAAGCACCATGACGCGTTTGTCGCGAAGCGTTTCCGGAATTTCATTATTAACGATTTGCTGTGCAAGCCCTTCTGCGATGGCTGTTTTACCAACGCCAGGCTCCCCGATCAATACCGGGTTGTTTTTCGTTCTACGGCTCAATACTTCAATCACACGCGTGATTTCGTCACTGCGTCCAATGACTGGATCCAAGCTGCCTTCACGCGCAACTTGCGTCAAATCACGTGCCAAGCCGTCCAAAGTTGGTGTATTGGCAGAAGCATTTGGGCTCGTGCCAGTCGATGCTTGCTCGTTGCTGCCAAGCAGCTGCAATACTTGCTGGCGCGCTTTGTTCAAGCTGACACCGGCATTTCCAAGTACACGTGCAGCAACTCCTTCACCTTCACGAATTAAAGCAAGCAGTAAATGCTCTGTTCCGATATAAGAGTGGCCAAGCTTGCGGGATTCATCAACCGACAGCTCGATCACTTTTTTAGCCCGCGGCGTATAATGAACAATCGGCCCGACATCTTTTTCACCGACGCCGACCAGTTCTTTGACACCGTCTTCGATCAATTGTGTATTCACTTCAATCGCTTCAAGTGCTTTCGCGGCAATTCCGCCGCCTTCTCGGATCAAACCAAGCAAAATATGCTCAGTTCCGATCGATTCGTGCTTCATGCGGATTGCCTCTTCTTGAGCTAATTGAAGAACTTTTTGTGCGCGTTGTGTAAATCGGTTGAACATCATGCAAAATCCTCTCCTTTTGTATTTATCCCGTTATCAGCTAACCTCTCCCGGAACAATTCCGCCCGGGCAAGGTCACGTTCCTTCGCTTCCAATGGTCGTCCCGCATACTGCTGCAAAAACGCAGGTTGCATAAAGACCATCAATTCATTCAGTATCGACATGTCTACATCCGTAATTAGATGAAGGTCGATGCCAAGTCTCACATCTGATAAACATGTAGCGGCTTCTTCCGTATTCAACAGACGGGCGTGGGTCAGGACACCTAACGACCGGTACACCCTATCTTCAAGGAGCAGCGGAGAATTCGCATTCAATGCTTCCCTTGCTCTTCGTTCCTGTTCAATAATCTGCTCGGTCATGTTTTGCAAATCCTGCAAAATCTCATACTCTGATTTCCCCAATGTTACTTGGTTAGAAATCTGGTATACATTACCAAGCGCTTCACTTCCTTCTCCGTAAATCCCTCTAACAACCATCCCCAGACGGGATATAGCCGGGATGATCCGGTTGATTTGATGGGACATCGTTAAAGCTGGCAAATGAAGCATGACAGAAGCACGCATTCCTGTGCCTGTGTTTGTAGGGCAACTGGTCAAGTAACCGAACTTCTCATGAAAAGCGTATGAAAGATTTTCTTCCAAAAGCGAATCCATTTTATTCGCTATGTCATATGCTTCCTGCAAATGAAAGCCTGACTGCAAACTTTGAATCCGCATGTGATCTTCTTCATTGACCATCACGCTAAGCTCTTCTTCATCAGATAATAATACAGCACTGGAATGCTGACTGTTCGCTAAATAAGGGCTAATTAAATGTTTTTCTACCAACACTTCACGCTGCAGGTCATTTAATTCTTCAATATTGATATGAGTAAACCCGTATCCAACTTCCTTTCCCTTATCCAGTAATACCGAAGAAACGGCTTTATCAACTTTCAACGCCTCATCCTCAGAAAATGCATATGGAAATTTAAACTCATCTAAATTCCGTGCCAATCGGATTCTCGTACTCATAGCTATATCAACATGTTCACCGTTATTAGCCATCCAACTGCTCGCACGGGGTTGAAGGAAACGGTCAATCGCCAACGTCCCCACCTCCTTCAAGCTTTTCATTCAAGCCCTTTACTTGATCTCGTAGCCTTGCAGCTTCTTCAAAGTTCTCATCTTGTATCGCAGCCTGCATTTGCTTTCTCAGTTCTTCAATTTCTTTTTTAATTTTCAACGTCGTTCCATAAGAAGCAGGAATCTTCCCTGCATGTTCTGTATTTCCATTTTGCACTCGTTTTAAAATCTCATCTAGCTGAGGCGCGAAGGTACTATAGCACTTAGCACAGCCAAATTTACCAAGACTCAAGAACTTTTGAAAAGTAAATCCACAAGACGGACAAGCTGGAACTTCTTTTCGTACAGGACTCACGGCGGCTTGTTGCTTCGGAAACCAATTAGCTAATAAATTATGAATCGCCATCGGGTCTTGATCAAAAGAAAAACTGATATTATGGTTTTCTGCCGCACAAACGTGACAGAGGTGCCTTTCTGTTAAATGGCCCTGCTGGTTTTGCTTCACGATGACTGTAGCAGGCCGTTCTCCACATTGTTCACAAATCACTTGATCACTCCTTGCCCGTTTGACTCATATTGAATAGTAAATAACATCGCCACTAGAATCCGTGCCCGCACTTCATCTCGTACAGGAAGAGGTAGACCGAGAGTAGAACGATCAATGGCACTCAAAATCAATTTAGCTTCACGCTTGGATATAACTTCTTCACTCAAGAGCCTCCATACAATATCTTCAGCCATGGTTTGTGAAGCACCCGTTTCCAGCCTATTAATAATTTGGGCAATTAAATCCGATTTTTTATGAAGGCGTACTTTCTTTATACGGATATACCCGCCCCCACCACGCTTACTTTCAACTAAGTATCCACGATCTAATGTAAATCTAGTATTTATCACATAATTAATTTGGGATGGAACACATTGAAATTTTTCGGCAACCTCACTTCGTTTAATCTCAATATGGTCCTTACCGCTTATTTCGATAATCTCTTTTAAATAACCTTCAATTATATCTGAAATATTCCGCATCGCTTTCACCTCTTTAGCGTTTAAATGCGCTAATGATTGACTTTGACTATATTTGACTTAATTATACATAAGCGATTTACGGATATCAAATACTTAGTTTGGGACAGAAAAAGTCTCGGGTGAAATATCCCGAGACTCGTCATTCTTGGTCCATCATCCGTTTCATAAAATCTTTAGTATGACTAGATACCGAACGAGTTTTTTCTTCGACATACTTGGTTTTCCAACGTGTGCCCTCTTGCCAAACTTCTACTATATCCCCTTTATTTACATCATGAGTAAAGTCTGCAATGGGGTAAGTATATTGTTCAGCAGAATCTTTTAATGAAACTAATAATGCTGTTCTTTTCTCGACCGTTTTCACTTTGTAATAACCAGCTTTCATAAGTTTTCACCTCAGTTCTTTTTTCCCTTTATAATATATTTTCAATCCTTTTTTTAATTTGAAATACAAAAAAGACCGCTACCGGAATGAACCGGTAACGGCCTTTCTATTTGCCCA
>NZ_JAPEHT010000037.1 GCF_028823615.1 Planococcus sp. A6 | reverse complement strand
TTGTGGTGCTGGATATGCCGTTGTTGGATACGACACAGTACAAAGACAGTATGGGTACTTTTATTGCCGATTTGGTTTTGCAGATTCTTTCCTGGATGGCAGAAGAAGAACGGCAACGTATCCGGAAACGGCAGCGTGAAGGAATTGACTTAGCGCTGCAAAACGGCATTCAATTTGGAAGGCCGGCTGTTTTTGTTTCCGAAGAATTTAAAGAGGTTTATAGAAGATGGAAAGCAAAAGAATTAACGGCAGTCGAAGCCATGCAGGAGGCCGGAGTGAAAAAGACCAGTTTTTATAAATTGGTCAAAGCGCTCGAAGAAGAAACAGGTAACCTATTATAATAGAAGAAACTCAATTTCCTATATCAGAGCTACCCGCATAGTGTAACTCTGTATTTAAATGAAAAGGAGGCGAATATATTACACAGAATATAATTTGTTAGAAAATTTATATTCCACGTGATATAATTATGGTAGAAATCGAATTCTTAGCAGATGAACATGGCAACCAACAAGTTATAGATTTAATCACTTCTATTGCTGATAGAGCCATGACCGATAAAGATTATGCAGAACTTGCAGCTCGTATAGCCCAGCTACTTGATTACATGAAGGACATAGGCGTTCCTCCTATAGAAAAACGTACGTTATACGGTATCAGTTCGGCAGGAAATCCCATCACACTAGTGGATGTAGTAAAAGAACTGAACCACCATCCCCCACTGATGGAAGCACGAGCGAATTGGAGACCCGTAGGAGCTTTTCGAGCGATCTTTTTCTATGAAATGGACGACAAAGGCAACCAAACCATTTACTTCACAAAAGCTGTCATTAAGCAGGCGACCTATTCACGAGACTTTGAACACGCAATTAGTGCGAGTGAAAAAATGATGGTTGAATTTTTTAAACCTCAGTAAAAAAGGAGAGGGCTTAAATGGCAAATAAAAATTATAACGATGTCATGGGCATCTTAAGACAAGTGCCGAAAGTCAATGAACACCTGAATAAAATTTCGGTCATTATGGGTAAAAAAATACTCAAGAGACGCCTTGAACTAGGCTTGACCCAAAAAGAGGTTGTTTCTATGATCAAAGATCATGGAGATACCTTTACACAGGCGACCCTATCCAAGATTGAAAGTGGTGCTGATAACATCAAATCCGAAACATATGATAAAGTTTTCGTAGCTTTGGGGGGTCTCGAAGATTTAACTCCTACGTTTAAGGAAAATCCTAAAGGTAAGGATTTAATTCATTCGTAGATAGCTATGTAAAATAGAAGAAACTCAAATAGAACCAGAGAGATAGAAGCATATCCTCTCTAGTTCTATTTTTTGTCCCTATGATTTCATGGCCTGAAATATAGAACACCATCAATTAAGCCAAAGGACATGGTTCTTAGTAAAAGCCTAACTCGGAACTGTAAACTTCCTCTTGGCAATTGACACAATATCCTTTTCCGTTGGTTAATGGCACTGGACAACCACATTCACAACGTCCAAGCGAATTATCAGATGGCTCTGAAGGAACAAACCGATTTCCGCAGTACTTGCACTTTTTCATATAGCTATTATTTTCTTTCTCACATTTAGAACATTTCAATTTTCAGTCTCCCTTCATCCTGTACATTTCAGTTTTCAGCTTTTTATACTGAAGCTACTTTTTACTTTCAAGTCTTTTTTAAGTGATTTTTGGTAGACCATAAGAAAATCTTTAATGGGTACTTTTAAAATCTCTTCACGATTTTCTGTAAATTCAACTCGAGCATTTTTTAAAACGTCTCTTATTATTTGCACAGAAACCGTCCAGTTTTCCACGTAATAGTTCTCTTCCAACCACGTTAAAATAATCGGTCTCCAAACATGATTGGAAGACAAGATATAACTAGCGCCTTCTATTCTTGTCGTTCGCATTCTTTCCAGAAATTCTTTATATTTCTTTTCGGGAACGTGTGAGGATAAATTTTGGACTTTCCCTCTATTTAACTCATAAAAATATTGGCGAAAATGATCATCCAATTCTTTTTCCTGCGGACTCATGGCGTTAGATGTTGAAATTGCTCGCGATGAGGAAACCGACGGTTCGATTTGTGGAATAGCTTCTTGCAGTTCTTCTGTCTTCTCTCCCTCTATTGGGGCAACTGCAGCTTCTTTCTCTTCTTCTCTGATTCTTTGGAGAAGTGCGTTTTGTTGCGCTTGCTCTTCAAGAATCTGCCTCTCCCTTTGCTTTTTCCTCTCTACAGCTTGTAAGACACTCTCTTTGAACGTCTTCCGGAAAGAAAGCTCTTGTTCCGGATCTCGTAGCATGAACGCTTCGTTCTCGATATGAAGTGCTTGGCTAAATGGAACTCTTGATGTTTCACCAATCAGAAATCCTCTGTAGATTTCACCTCTTGCGTCATCAATAAAGCGAAAAACACGAATATAGTTTTTATCTTCAATCTGCGAAATGTAGTAAATGCTTTTCAGGTCTATTTTCCGATTTGAACTAAGCGCTGAAGTAGTATACCCCGACACGTTAAACAACTCTTCTCGGTCTGTATAAGTTGCGATTTCAGTCTTCCAGGCGTGATCCTCTTTACTGGTATGTGAACTCAACCACTCAATTTCCCACAGCAGAATACTACTCTTCATCGTTTCGGCTGCAAAATTCGCTTTATCAATCAGCCAAAGGGGTATTAATCCGTTTTCGATGAAGTACTGATGTCGTGCTTTGAAATTCCGACTATGTTCCAAGCTTTCATGTTCTGTCATATCTGTTAATACCGTAATGGCCCACTCTTTGCTGCCTATTTGAACATATAAATCCGGAAAGTGTTTCTTAAAACGTGGAACGCGATACCCTTCCGTAATCTCGACTAAATCTCTTCCAGCGGCTGCTGTGTCTAATTCGTCTTTGATCAGACTGACCAGTACCGGATGCCGAAAGGATTCTCGCTGAATTTGTTTTTTGTACTGGCGATACGCACGCTCTACTTGCTTAGATTCAAAGCATGCCAAGTTAGAAGGGTGGGCGAAATAAGTCCCTCTATCATCTCCTGACCTGACACGCATAGATACTTGGCAGTATGGACAAACATATAAGTTCTTTTTTGCTAGTTGCTTTAACTGATCCACCGAATAAATTTCTTTAAGTGAATCGATAAACTCCTCTGTGTTATCCCCTTTGTTTATAGCAAAATTCATATTCTCCCCTTCTCTGCTTGTTTTCTTAGCAAATTCTGCGTTGACTTACAATTATTATACCTTAAATTTCCAGTAATTTTGATTACATAATTTATTTACTTTTAAAAAGGACAAGTAGTTTGGCCCAATATTTTTTGTGGAGAATGAGCTTTATTAATACTCATATATATGACTACCGGTAGTTCAATAAATAAATATCTGCATTACCAAATAGAAAAGGACTGCCACAAAAAGCAACAGTCCTCTTCCATTTTCACTTTCTAAAATTCACTTTTAGGATGCATTCATAAATATTTATCAATAGTCCCTCCAGATACCGTAAGATAATGTTGAATTAACGTTTCCAACGATTGGTGGCCGGTTTGTTGCGCGATAGTGGATACATCTGCGCCAGCTGCGTGCATCGCTACTACTTGGCTTTTTCTAAAGTTATATCCCGTCAGTCCTGTCCATCGCTGCAAAGATTTATAGTATCCTATTTCACTGATTGCCGTGCTTTCATAGCGTCCATTCTTATACATCCTTCCCACAAAGTAATTATCTGGCTTCAGACGGTATTCTTGTATGTAAACGTTAATTGCATGGGTAACTTCCGGAGTGAGACGTTTCGTATGCCATCTTTTTTGCTTTTTCAAATAAACATGTACGCATTTGTTGCTCAGATCGAAATCACTTATTTTTAACCGCACCATTTCGCTAGGTCTGTTGGCGGTTACTAAATTGACGAGACAAATCGCCTTTGCTCTTATCGGGAGACAATGGAGTATATCCATCAACTCTTTCTTATTCAAGGCCGATTTTCCTCGAACTTGTGTCAAATGAGCGTATTGATCTTCCTGGTACATTTTCCGTATCCCTGAAAGCTCGTATGCCACACCAGCCTGTCCTTTGAGATCTATTTTATGAATGACACTCAAGTACTTTCTAATAGCTGCCAACCGGCGTTCCCACGTTGTTTTCTTAACTTGCTGTTCAGTTAGTGAGATGTACAAATAATCAAGCATCGCTTCTGCGCCGATTACTTGGCCTGTGCTGCAGCAATAGTTCTTGTATCTCCGAATATCGCCCTCATATTGTTTTGGTATTTCCTCCATTTTCTTTTCAATATGAACTTTTCTGTTGTGGTAACGTTTCTGATTCTCCAGAGTCTTCTGGTGAGTTGCCAATTCGAATTTCGTCATTTTTCTGCCTCCCCATTTCTTTTCAAAATCATTGTGAAACAACATTTATGATAGATTGATTTTGAAAAAAGTAATGGGACAAAGCAAAAGAGCCAGAGAAGAAAATTGACGCCTTCTTCTCTGACTCTTATAAACCATCGTTTTTGACACACAAGTATATAAATATTTTTATCTTCATTTTAATTTATCTGTAATGCAAAATAATGATTCAATTCTATTGACTATTCTTTTTTGTTCCTTCAGAGGAGGGAGTGGGATTAATGCATTCGCTATTTGTTGTGTTCCCAATCGGGGCATCTTTACTCCATAAGAACAGCTATTTGCATATCCAATAAAATATGGCGACATTAAAACCAGTTGTACATATCTAACATCTACATTCCCGTAGAGTTTTAAAGGAATAATTTCAGTTGTGCAATATCCGTCCTCCGGTGCAATCGCTACTTTATTTAAATAAGGACGGAGCTTCCCATACAATACTTCATTTTCTGAAAATCGGTACTTGTTACTTTTAACAGATTTTTCTTTTGCTAATTTCTTATCAATAATTCGACCAGTATTTTTTTCTATTTCTTCTAAATCTAGCACCCAGTCTTCGGCATTGATTTTCTCAGGAGTTATTGTCGAAGCATTACCGAAATTGGTGATATCTTTGATTCTTATCCACTCCCAATTTTCAGGGATGTCAAACGGCACTTCTTCATCAGTAATCGGCGGAAGGGTTTTTTCTTTTTTAAGAACTTTTTCTTTAATCAAAATTTCTTTTTCTCTGCGAATTCGCTCAATCAATTCAGCAGCAGGCTCATCATTCGGATCTTGTTCAACAAGCTTTCCTTGTATTGCATAATGAAGAATTGAATTCTCAAGTTTGGAAGGGAACACTTCTTTAATATTTACAGATTCTTCGTGAAGTAAATTATAGTTCTGTAATTTCAAAGTTAATTCTTCTATTTTTCTTACTATACGTTTTTGTTCGCTTAATGGCGGTAAAGGAATTAAATAATTTCTTAAAAACGATAGAGAAACAAATGACTGTACTCCTCCAGAGGATTTCCTCTTCATTTGATGTTGTTCGTATTCGAGAAACCAATACACGTATTTCATATCAATTAATGAATTATTCAACGGTTTAAATAAAGCCATATTTTTAATTGCAAATTCTCTATTTTTTTTTACTAATAAAGGATTACCTATAGATCCAATCATCGCAAAAAGGATATCACCGTTATCTACCCCGGATCTAAGATTTATTTTTGTTGCATCCTCTTGAGTTATATATTTCACATTGTCAAAATCTAAATAATCTTTTTTTAAATTTTTACTTGTTATGAGTGGAATACCCTCAGCTACATATCTTGGCGTATCATGAGTGCCATCTCGAACATCTATGACTTCTGTTAACCTCGTCCATTCCCAACTCGGGGGAATATCAAATGGTTTTTCATCATCGTTTATCATAGGTAAAGTCTTACTCTTTTTTATTATCTTGTTTTTTATTAGACGTTCTTTTTCTTCTTGAATTCGACCAATTAAATCAATTGCAGGTTCATCATTTGGATCTTGTGGAACTAACTTACCTTGCATCGCATATTGCAAAACTGATTCTTTTAATTGTTGAGCATTCATAGTGGCTCACCCAACATTTCTTGAATCTCTGCTAAAACCTCATCAATCTCTTTATTCAAACGCGTTCGATCCGCAATGTAATGTGCAATTAATTCATGTGGTTCTAAAATCTCTTCCTCTTCTTGTGGGAACTTGCACAAGTCTAGGTTGTAGTTCCGGTCGATAATTTCTTGTACTGTAAACTTCCGAGCTTTTTCATCTCTTTCATTGATAATTTCTACCCGGTTATCCCACCAATCCATAACTGGTTGGAAGTGTTCCAGTTTAATGGGACGAGTTTTTGAAAAGTTTTTGTACCCTTCTGGCATATCCACCCGGTAAAACCAAACGTCTTCAGTTGGCTTTGTATTATCGAAAAACAACATATTAGTATGAATGGAGGTATAAGGTGCAAACACACTGTGAGGCAAGCGAATAATGGTGTGTAAGTTAAAATCTTTCAACAGCTTTTCCTTGATGGCAACTTTTACGTTGTCCTCACCAAATAAGAAGCCATCAGGTAGAATCACACCGGCCCGCCCGTCTCGTTTTAACCGATACATCATGACCGAGATGAAGAGGTCTGCTGTTTCGCTGCTTCGCAAATTCATGGGGAAGTTCATTTTGATGCTGTCTTTTTCAGAGCCGCCATACGGAGGATTCATCAAAATGACATCGAACTTATCTTTCGCCTCGTATTCCCGGACATTTTTCTCCAATGAATTGCCATGAACAATCGTTGGATTATCAATGTCATGTAGCAATAGGTTTGTAATCGATAATAGGTAAGGAAAAGCCTTTTTCTCAATACCGAAAACAGCCTGATTGTACTTTTCTCGATCCTCCACCGATACAACTTGTTTCTCTAAGTAATTTAGAGAAGACGTCAAAAATCCACCTGTACCGCAAGCAAAGTCAGCAACTCGTTCCCCAAGTTGCGGTTTCACCATCTGTACCATAAAGTCTGTCGTCGCACGTGGCGAGTAATACTCACCTGAAGCACGCTGCGCTTGCAAATCTTTTAGAATTTGTTCGTAGATGTCGCCAAAAGCATGACGCTCCTTGTAGTCCGTGAAATCGATGGAGTCGATCACGTTCAAGACTTGGCGTAACAAGACCCCGTCTTTCATATAGTTATAAGCATCCTCAAACGCAAATTTGACGATGGCTTTGTTGATGGGTGTATTCTCATCAACATTCAGAGTCTTCAACGTCGGAAATAGTTCAGCGTTAACGAATGTCAGCAATTGCTCTCCTGTCATCGACTTCCCGTCTTTCGCATCTACTGCCCAGTTTCTCCAGCGGAATTCTTCTGGAAGAATCGATTCATAGTTATCCTCATGAAACTCCCATAGTTCTTCTTTTGCGTCATAAATCTTTAAAAATAACATCCAGACGATTTGCTCAATTCGCTGGGCATCGCCTGAAACTCCTGCATCGTTACGCATGATATTCTGTAGTGTCTTCACAAATGATGATATGCTCATGTGTTTCTCCTCTTCTTACGAAATATAAATTTCGTCCGTCAGTCTTTTTACTGCGGAATTGTATTTTTTCTTTCCTCCAAAAGCTTTGACAATTTTCAAAGGGCTGCCGAACTTGCGGAATTCTTGAAGTTCGAGTATCTCGGTCGTGTCAATCTCTTCGATGCCATCTTTCGCATACTTCTCTAATAGTATCTCCAGCACTTCACGAGAGACATCTTGATATTCAAACAAATACCCACGCTTCTTTACATTGTTAGCTCGTTCAGCCTTCGTCAACGGGGGCTGATCAAAGGCGAGATGCAGAATAAGATCAAAATCATCTAGTTCTCTAAGATGCTCGTATTGCTCTCGTAATGCATCTAAGAAAACCCCTTCCTCACGAAGCTCGTCTAATAGGGCAGACTTTCGTTCCGAGTCTTTCCATCTCGACAAAAATTCGTTCATGTCCCGATATTCTTTCGTTATCGAATTCTTGGTGTAATCAATCAGGCTTTCCGTGATGAGTTTCCCGTCTTTATCATAATACTGGACCCGTTCACTGACCACCTGGACTTTCACATCATTCACTCGGTAAATCTGGTTCCTCTTATCTTCGCCCCCATCACCCGAACCAAAATCAGTGCCGTCTTGACCAGGGGTTCCATAATCCGCCTCATCTCCGCATAAATCATCATCTGTTGGATCTGGTTCATCTTGCGGCGGAATCGGATCACCTGCATCTACGGTCATCACTTGTACAGGTTCTCCATCGAAGTCGGGATCGGCAAAATGCCGACTGACATTCCGAAAGTCCATAATGGTAAAGTATTCTTTGCCATGATCGGGACTAAGTCGAGTGCCTCGCCCGATGATTTGCTTAAATTCCGTCATCGATTCGATGTTGGAATCCAAAACAATTAATTTGCATGTTTTTGCGTCTACTCCCGTCGTTAATAGCTTCGATGTTGTTACAATCACCGGATATTTACTGGCGGGATCGATGAAATTGTCCAGCTGCGCTTTTCCTTCTGGGTTATCTCCGGTTATTCGCATAATATACTTTGAGTTCTCTCCATATAAATCGCTATTCAGCGTCACTAAGGCAGAGCGCATTCGTTCCGCATGGTCGATATTCGCACAAAAAATAATAGTTTTAGCAAAACGATCCGTTTTCTTTAGAAACTCTGTGACACGTTCAGCAACCACTTCGGTACGGCGATCAAGAATCATATTACGGTCAAAATCTTTGACGTTGTATTCCCGATCTTCTATCTCGTTACCAAACATATCAAGTTTTCCTTTTTCCGGTCGATAGCCCTCTAAATCTCGATCAAGCCCGATGCGCATGACTTTGTATGGTGCTAGAAATCCATCATCGATTCCTTGCTTCAAGCTATAGGTATACAACGGTTCTCCAAAATAGTGAATGTTGGAAGTATCTTTCGTCTCTTTTGGAGTGGCGGTCAATCCAATATGCGTGGTTTCTTCACTGTCAAAGTATTCTAGGATGCGTCTCCATCGGCTCTCCTCTTTAGCAGAACCTCGGTGGGCTTCGTCAATAACCACCAAGTCAAAGAAGTCTGGACTAAACTGACGGAATGGCTCATGTCCATCTTCTCCGGCGAGTTGATGATAAAGTGCTAAGTATACTTCGTAGGAGCTATCCAGTTTGCGGTCTTCCACCTTTGTCATGACCTTTTCAAATGGACTAAAGTCATTAGCCATGGTTTGATCCACTAAAATATTCCGATCAGCAAGAAACAAAATCCGTTTCTTCAATCCGGCTTTCCAAAGACGGTAAATAATTTGAAAGGCTGTGTACGTTTTCCCGGTACCGGTCGCCATGACTAGCATAATCCGGCGATCACCTTGGGCAACAGCATTCACCGTCCGGTTAATCGCAACACGCTGGTAATAGCGTGGGGATTTCTCACCTAGTCTGAAGTAGTAAGGTTCTTCGATGACCTCTGCTTCACCTGGTGTTAATCCTTTCCACGTTGCATATCGCTGCCATAGTTCTTCTTCCGTTGGGAACTGGTCCAGCATAAGGGTTCGTTCTTTTCCTGTCGTTCGATCATGTTCAACGAATCCATCGCCGTTTGAGCTATAGACAAATGGAATATCGAGCATTTCGCCATAGTTAATGGCTTGCTGCATCCCTGCCCCAATTCCTTGTCGATTATCCTTTGCTTCAATTATAGCAAGGGGCAAGTGTTTTTTATGAACCAGCACGTAATCTGCCCGTTTTCGCTTTCCGCGACCGGTTAAATTACCCCGTACAATGATACGCCCGTCCGTGAAGCTGTGTTCCATCCATATTTGTTCAGATTTCCAACCTGCTTGATTGATGGCAGGCGTTATATAGCGATGCTTGATATCTTCTTCGGTCATTTCCTTTTTGTTTTTCAAAGTTATTAACCTCCCTCTTATCGGTATGAGCACAAAGTGTTAACCTCTTCGTACCATTCTACCTTATAAAAAAGGATGAATTATACATCTCGTAATTCTTCTTGGTGAAATTCTCTCAAATTAAAAAGAATTTCTCTAATCTAATGAACTGACCCAAGAAGAAGTCACTTTTCAGTGTCTGTCATCTTGGGTTCAGTTCCACTTGGAAGGGAAGTTCTTTTCTTTATTTGAATCAAATATGAAAGGGATTTTAAAATCCTTAACTTAAACTCTTGCTAGCCCATTTAAAAGTTTTTTTACCATGTTCTTTCTTTTATAATCCATTTCTTTTATTTAGTTTTTTCTTTTAGTTTGCTTAATAAGAACTCTGATATCATGCCCATGCTTTCGATGGCAGCTTTTGCTTCGATATCACTCACAGATGGCAGAAAAGGTCTTCCATGGCCCGTTCCTTGCTTATTACGTAAATTATTAACTGCACAACCTAAACTGTATAAGCTGACCTCTAAACGACTAGTAACCTTACTCTTGTCTTCTCTGTCAGGTGTAGATAATTCCAATAAATGAAAAGCCAGCCCCAGCAAAGTAGGAAAGTTCTTTTGCGGATACTCTCCCAATATCTTAGTAATAACATATGCAGCTACAGCTTCTAATAGATCCTTGCTAGTTCCTGTGAGTAATGCCGCATCTGAGGCCCCTTTCTTAGCACGACGCACATATCCTTTTAAAGCTTCTTCCATTTCCAAATCAGATAGATTGTCCAGTACAATTGGAGTTACAGTCCCGTCACTTGCCAGAGAGAATCCTTCCGATTTTAAAGAGCTTTGCAGATTTCGAATCGCTTCGATACCAACAAAGTTTTGAGAATCCTCACGGAATCCTCCATGACCTTTAACTAAAGATAAAAGAGCGCCAATAAATGACTCACCTGCGTCCTGATTATATTCTAGAGACCAATTCAATACTGCATTGATTCTTTTAGCTTTTCCTACACTTGTATTTTGGCCACTTAGCTTTGGATCTCCCTTACTTAATTTGTAGCGATGAATAATATTATCTATGTCGGCATGACTTGGCTTACGCTTAGTTACTAGTGCATCATCTACTATTTGTGAAAATGCTACAGCAATTTCATCATTCAATGGCAAATTGTTCAACGTATTTCCTCTCCCTTATTTCAAAATAAAAACTTACATCAAACCTCGATGTTAATCATAGTCTTCCATAACGTTTCAGGAAAACTATCGAACGATTTTATCAGCACTAACTTCAATTGGTGATTATTTTGAAAAAAACTTTCAGTAATCGTTATTTCTATAATTATAAAGATAGAATTCGCCTTCAGTAATCAAATTGAAGCTATATAGTTTATCTAGACGCTTACTAATACAATAAATATCGCTCCCAATGATTTTCCATGAGCAAAGGGGCTGTTGTTTAACAGCCCCCTTTTCATCACGATATAATATCAATGCTTTTGTGAGCTGTTACTCAACTAAATTCAAGTAAAGGTTCTTAACAAATTCCACAGTTGATCTCCCATTGTATACACGGTAGATCCTGCAGCAGCAATTTCTTTAACTTCATTTACTTTCTCGACAGCCATTTTTATTAATGCTTTTTTAGGTTTTTCAGCTTCAACTTCTTGTATAGCAGCCTCTATAAATTCAATTGTATCTTCTTTCTGTGTCAGAGAAATGTCTTCATCCTTTAAAAGTTCCCCAACAAATTTTTCACTAAGGTCTTTTAAATCTTCTACTTTAGATTCACTATACATTTGATTTGCAGTTATCGACGAATGACCTTCTGCATGATTTAATTGACCTCTAAAACCATTGATGTTGTATTGCGTTCCTAATTTTTTATTTAGCCCCATATCTATTGCCATCTCCCCTAAATAAGAAACTATATGATCAATAAGAGGTTTAGCTACTTGTTGATTGAACTTTGTTACTGCATCTTGCAATTTATTTCCATCGTTATATCCTATGGCAATATCTAAATAGGTTCTTTCATTTTCTGAAATACCTTTTAGCAATTGATAGATAAAAGCAATTTCGTCACTGGTACGAACCGGTAATTTGAATTTTTGATTATAATGTTTAGCATCTATTAACTCTTCAATCTCATATTCTTTTGTATTGTTCTCTTGTATAAATTTATAGATAGCTGGTGATTCTTCTATATAAAGAAGAAATCTATCTAAATTATCATCGGCTTCTCGAAAATCCGTTTGAAGAAATCTACTAGCTATCTTTCTAAAGTTCAATGATACCTTTTGATATTCTTGTTCAGTCAATGCAAGTCTTTCACTCATTACTAGTTCACCCCACAATAAGGACAATATATATTTCCTGCCTTTTGATCAATGTTTACCTTGATAATTCTATTACAGCAAATCAACTCTACTTTTTCTAAATTTTCATCTTCAGTTAGCAATTTAGGCACTTCTTTTCGAGGCTTATCAACTTTAAAACTGAGGCCAGAACTTTTACTTCTTCTGCCGGCCTTTTTAAACGTTTTATAAACTTCTTCTTGCATGTAGTTTAAAGCAAGCGTTTTAGCGTGATTTATAACATCTGAAGGAATAAAATTAGAACTATTGGACAACAATCCACATTGAGGACAAAAAATTTCAAGAATTTCTTCGGCATCTATATCTCCACCAAGAGCTTTAAAACGCTCGTTGCAATGTGGACATTCCAATGAATAGAAACCTTCGCTATCAGTCGGTATGTCGATTTTAAAATTCAATTTATCCACCTCCATATATACCTTAATATACCATATTTTTCATTTAGTAATTTCTTGTTCTACTGTAATTACTTATGACAGTCCTCTATTATCATTAGCATATGCTAACTATTGTAAAACATTATCAAAAGCCAATACCTTGGTTCATTCTTTATGTATTTAGAAAGACTAAGAGTTACCACGATTTTTTTGATCGGTATGACAATACAGTCCATTTTATTAGATAAGTTTTTAATAAATTTCTCAAAAACTTTATTTACAAAAAATGTATTGGAATTTATATACTATCAGGAACACTTATGTTATGCTTTTAGATGGTGTTAAACATTCCCAAATATCTAACAACTAAATAATATTGCTAGGGGTGCTTTTATGTTAAAAGCTGAGAAAAGACTAAAAGTCTGCAACTCTTTGAACCTGATTTGGTTTATACCAACGTAGGGAAGTGTGAAGCATTAATAAAGATTTAATGCTATTTGGTATTTAAACCACTTCCCATCCCGGAAGTGGTTTTATTTTTATATTAGGAGTGATAAAAAATGAGTCAAGGTAGAAAAGTATTTCTAGCAGGTCCTTTTAAAAATTTGGTTGATCCAAAAACAGGAGTAATGCAAAGTCATGAGAAGCAAAAGTTGATAAATCTGATATCTTTTTTTGAAGCTAAAGGGTTTTCAGTCCACAATGCACATAAACGTGAAGGTTGGGGAAAGGATTTCATGACGCCAGAAGAATGCACAGAAATAGACTTTCAAGAAATCAGCACTTGTGATCTTTTTGTTGCCTTCCCTGGATCACCAGCTTCTCCTGGTACACACATAGAAATTGGCTGGGCTTCAGCTTTAAATAAACCTATTATTCTATTATTAGAAGAAGAAAAAGACTATGCCTTTTTAATTAAGGGTCTTGGTACTGTCGCTAATGTCAATTTCGTCCGTTATCTACAAGAGGAAGACTATTTGGGTCAAATCGAAAAGCTATATTTGCAATTTGTTTAGGAGGAGATACAGATGCATTATAGGAACTTCCATGAAGCCTATATAGAGACATTACATGAGACCTACCATCATCCACATTTTTTTAATGCACCACGCGGCAATCCCAGTCGTGAAAAGCTCAATTATCATCTGAGTATTAAGAATCCAGTGGAACGTGTATGTTACTTAGCAAGTCGAAAAACAAATATTGTTTTCAATTTTGCCGAAGTTTTGTGGTATTTATCTGCAGATAACAGCCTTGACTTTATTGGTTATTACAACAAAAAAATGCCCGAGTATTCTATGAATGGAAAAACTCTAACTGGGACAGCTTATGGACCAAAAATATTTGAATTTGGGAATGCTAAAGTGAACCAACGGAAACAAATCAAAGATTTATTAACCTATGAGGATGTTGATTCCAAACGAGCGTTTATGCAAATATTTGATGCAACTGAACTTGTCATCCCCAAGAATACAGATGTTTCTTGTACGTTAGGACTCCAGTTTTTCGTAAGAGAAAACAAACTTTACACAGCATCTTTCATGCGTGCAAATGATGCTTTTCGAGGGATAGTAAGCGATGTTTTTTCTTTTACTTTTTTTCAAGAGTTGATGGCAAGAGAACTCAAATTAGAATTAGGAGAATACTTCCACAATGTCGGTTCTATCCATGTCTATCAACCTGATAATCAATGGACTGAAAAAGTACTTCAAGAAGCCAAGTCTAATCCTCCAAAAATGAAGCCTGTTTTTGAGTTTCCTAAAATGCCTTTTACAGATAACTGGCCGTCAATTGAAACCGTGTTGAAGTATGAATCCTTATTAAGAAAAGATCAAATTCAAATGTCTAGTTTAGATAACGGGCAATTACATTTGCCTGAATATTGGAAACAGATCCTTTTGCTTTTTAGTTTGTATCAATACATTGCTAACGAAAGACCAATTGATTTTTCCTTATATACTAATTTACTGCCAGTCTATCAGCACTTCATGATTAATAAATGGCCATCTCACTTCAAGGAACGTGAAAAAATCCAGTATTAAATCGGAAAAGAGAGGAATAATTGATTATGGAAAAAACTTCTTTTAAAGAAGAAATTGTTGCTACCAAATTTGATGCTTACAACGATACCCTTGAACAAACTTTAGGATTTCGTTTTGTCTTCCCTGCTTTCAATTCTACTTCTAAGGTAAAAAAAAAACATACTTGATTATGGATGTGGACCAGGAAAAGTAGCTTATAGACTGGCTGAGGATACGGACTTAAATATTATAGCTGTAGACGAATCAAAAAAAATGATTGATATTGCTTTAGAAAAACGAACTCATCCAAATGTGAATTATCAATTGATACAAGATGATAGTTTATCTTTTCTAAACGACAATTCAATGGACGGAGCTATGGCATGTTATGTTTTCATTAATACAGACAATAAAGATCGAATTCAGCGGATTATGAAAGAGATTTATCGGGTACTAAAACCTCGCTCGTCTTTCGTCATTTTAGACACGAATCCCGACTCTACAGGTATCGATTTTTCAACGTTTCGAAATGGTTTACCAGGAAGAGAGTATACTGATGGAGAATGTAGACAAGAATACTTACACATCGATAATCAAGAAGATTTGGTTTTGAATGATTTTCACTGGCCAAAGTCAATGTATCAAGAACTGCTTAAGAAAGTAGGTTTTCAAGAAATTGAACAAATAGAACCGACTCTGCGCGATATTCCCGAGAAGGAATTAAAAATGATTGAACAAAAGCATAACTTCAGTCATTGGAGAAGTGAATGGGACTTTCCCCCATTTGTCATCTATCGATCGATAAAACCAATTCAAGACTAGGTTGCTTTTTTATCCACATACACACGAATTGGAACTGATTGTTAAGAGGTTTAGTAATAACTCGAAGGAGAGAGTGTCATGCTAGTTAATGAATTTGATGTGTTTTTGTTTGATCTAGATGGCGTGATTTATATAGGCCCTGACTCACTTCCTGGAGCAGTAGAATCGCTTAAACGTCTTCGACAAGATAAGAAAAGCATTCGGTTTTTAACCAATAATCCTTGTACAACTCGCAAGAAAGTAGCTCTGCGATTAAATAGTCTTGGCATAGAGGCAAGCAGCGAAGAAGTCATTACATCAGGTTGGGTGACTGCCCAATATTTACAGAACGAAAAAATCAGCACTGCACTTGTTTTAGGGGACGATAATTTAAAATGGGAATGTCAACAGGTCGGTATTCGTACTGGAGATCGAGACAATGCGGAAGCTGTTGTTGTTGGATGGAATCATAATGTCTCTTTTTACGACATCCAGAAGGCAGCGAAATTGATTCATAGAGGTGCAACATTTGTTGCGACAAATGCGGACAGCACATTTCCGACTCCGGAAGGTCCTATGCCAGCTGTCGGAGCAATCGTAGAAGCAATTCGTGTATCTACAAAAAAAAGACCTATCATTGTGGGAAAACCATTTTCCTATATGTTTACAAAAGCGCTTGAAGACATCTCCCCTTCCGCTAGAGTCGTCATGGTAGGTGACAATCCGGAAACTGATGTTTTAGGAGCACATCAGCTAGGAATACCAGCTATTTTAATATCGGATCAAAAGACAAACAACTTTCCATCTCCTAAAGATTTTCGTAATCCGGATGTCACAATACCAAATTTAAACGGTTTATTTGATAGTACCATCAAAATAAAAGAGTGGATTTCTCCTTCCTTTCCATGGCCTGAACATATTAAAGCAGGCGTTGCAGGCATTATATTTGATAAAGCCCAGCACGTTCTCCTAATGAAACGAGCAGACAATGGTTTATGGGGGATTCCTTCGGGACATGTTGAACCGGGTGAAACGGTAGAAGAAGCAATCATTAGAGAAATTAGTGAAGAAACGGGGTTAAAAGTGAAAGTCAATCGGTTAATCGGAGTTTATTCTGACCCCGTCTCCCAAGTTTTTTCATATTCAAACGGGAATATAAGTCACTTTATTACGACTTGCTTCGAATGTGAAGTGGTGGGAGGGACTCTCATTAAAGAAAGCGAAGAATCATTGGATGTGCACTACTTTGCATTTAATGAGTTGCCAGAAAACCTTTTACCCATGCACCCAAGATGGCTTAAAGATGCATTAGAAAAAGAGCAAACTTCTTATATACGTTAAGTAAACATGTTACAAGATGTTACTAAAAGAAAAGTAGAAATTGACTCGAAGCTAACACTTCAAGTCAATTTCCACTTTTCTTTTTATGTAATTATACGGAAGTAGGAGGTATTATAAAAGATATGGGTTTCAAAACTATAATAATTACTTAAAGAAATTTTCAACCTCGTAATCATCGTGCCGCCTATAGATTTTGAAAGATATCTTTCATACTCAAGAATTAACTTCCCCCTAAATTACTGTAGTTAATCCTCTACTTTCAATATACAGAAAAACACTAATGGAGACGTTGAGTTAATTGCCTACAACTACTTAACATATGTTAGAACCACTTCGGACAAAAATAGAACCAGTTAAGAAACGGAAAGCACTAGCCTATTATTGTATAAAATCATTCCGAAATTAGATAAAATATGGTTAGTTTGAGTTAAAGGAGACAACTTATGAAAAGTACAGGAATCGTTCGGAAAGTAGACCAATTAGGTCGCATTGTCACGCCTATTGAGTTAAGAAGAGCACTTAACGTCTCTATCGGGGACGCTATGGAAATATTCGTAGAAGACGATCGAATCATTTTGAAAAAATATCAGACAGAAAAAGCATGTGCCATCACAGGAGAAATCTTAGATGATAATTTTGAATCTGAATACGCAAAGGGATTGCATCTGAGTCGAAAGGGTGCAGCTATCCTCCTTGAAGAATTACAGAACGCTACAAAAAAATAATCAACTATTCAAAAAGCGTACCCGGCTGTTCAATCATTGCCGGGTACGTTTTTATTCGTCACTCATGTATTTCACAATTTGCTTCAAACCTTCTTTGCTGATCCATGCTTCACCAATGCGAATGGCTTCATCCGCGACTTTCCCCGTCACGGCACAGACATACCGTTGTCGATGAGGTTCAAGGATAATCTGCCGTTCGTTATGCGTGACATCGACCAAGTCACCCTCTTGCAGCTCAAACATCTCTAAAATCTCTTTTGGAATCACAATACGTCCTGAATTGTTAATCCTCTTGGTATGCACACTCTTCCCCCTTACTCTCCCGTAGCAATTTCTTCTATCTCTTGATTGATCTCTTTCAAGCGCTCTTCAGCTTTCTTCGTTGCTTTTTTATCGTTCTCTTTTTCAATTGCTTCTTCTACTTTCTGTTTCTCTGCCTCCAATTCCTCTAACTGAAGCGCCTCTTTCTCAGCTTTCAACGCAGAGCTCATAAATTTTTCATCGGTTAGGTTGTGTTTTTCGAGAAATCCTTTCGCGCCTTGAAAATCCTTTTCGGTAATAAATGCTGCTAACACCGTATCAACACGCCGACCAGTTAACTCGACTTGGTTTCGCAACTCGATAATGCGCGCCCATTCTTCTTCCACAGCAGCTAGTTCGAACTCAACGACATCGGAAGGTTCGTCAGTCGTATCTTGGAGGAGCTTAAGCCCTTCTATGTCCCCTTCACGGCTCAGTTGCTCGGCAATACTCCCAAGTAACTCAGGTTGATGATGGAGAGCTTTCTCATACTCGCCTTGCTCGATGTACAAGCGATTAAGCACTTCCTGATCAGCAGCCTCTAACTCACTGTAGTCCACGGATTCTAAGCTTTCCAAGACACCGTCTGTATCTCCTAACATCCCTGCTCGGTAAACGTCTGTCAGGTTTAGTTCACCATCGGCCACTTCTCCTGATTCCGTCTCCTGAGCGTTCTCTGTTGCTTGTGTGAGGACGACGTTCAGTCCGAATGCTGCCAGAAGGACCGCAGCCACCCCGACGAATAGCTTTTTATTCCCACCAGTTGCTGGTTTTGCACGGTTTTCTTGAGCCAGTTTGGTATAGGAAGGGAGTCGTTGAAGACTCTCACGAAACGATGCCATCGTAACGGACCACTTCGTTTCGTTTTGCTTAGCTAACTCCAGTTCCTGTTGCTTCGCTTTTTTGTGTTCTTCTACTTGATTGGCTACATCTAAAATATAGGATTCTATTTCTTCCAACGACTGCAGGCGCAAGTAAATCGTTTCGGCAAATCGTATCACTTCATCACTTTGCTCTAGAAAATCGGTTCTTCTCGGTCGGCCGTACACTTGATTTAATCGGGTCAGAGAAATGATGATCAGTTCTTTGACAGCCGACAGTCGATCTTTCTCGTTGCTTAATGGCATCGTGTTATTTTCTGCGACCATGACATGGAGGATAGATGCTTCTTTATTCAATACGAAGTTCTCTTTTTGCCACAAGACATTGATTTCAGACTGCCGGGCTAATTGGACGAGCGATAAGTAATACGGCAGCTTATCTTCAAATGCCATCGCTTTTAATGCATTAAAACCATGCAGATCCGTTAAGTCGTATTCGAATCGAACCTGGCCCGATTGAAAAGAGATCTCTTGAGCCGATATGAAGGTCGGGTCTCCCGTTACTTGTTGCATCTGTTTCTCGTAAGCCCGTTCGATTTGTTCCATTTCTTCTGTTTTAAATGCGGACAGTGGCTGCAAGAAATAAAATGTATTCTGATCGATCTCGATGGTTCCCACTCGATTGGCGATTGTGCGAACAACCATATAACGTTCACCACCTTTATAAAACTATTGAAGCTCTGGATAATGAGCTAGCGTTTCTTCCACATCGCTGCGATAGGCTTCTTGTTCAGCCTCAACTTCACTTTCCGGCACACTTGATTGGATTTCGTCATATTCTTTATCCAATTCTTTTAGATTAATTGATCGAATATCTAAGGCAGTATGTTGAGCTAAAACTAATTGATTTTCTTTGCTTTTCACAAAATAAATTTCAGTCGACTGTTCTTCCTCTTCACTCTCGTATCTGTATTGAGCTTCTCCAAATACGAGTTCTGATATTGAAAAGTAAGGCGACTCGTACTCTTTATTTTCATTGGCATTGAGGTCTACCTGCATAGTCTCAATGCCATCGTACTCGCAATGACCTAGACTACACGGTTCGCTACTCATTTTATTAAAATAGATGTTTTCGTTTTCGCCAGCTGCACCTTCAAAAGCAACAACTCCAGCGAACTCTTCATCCACCTTTTCAAAAACTATCTCATCAGCCAACTCTTGAACTTGTGTATTGAAGGATGCTTCGTCTTCAATGACTAATTCTTCGTTCTGAATACTCTTGTTCACTTTCTCTTCCAACTCGTCCATTCTTTCATTTAGAAAAACGACTACTTCTTCAGCTCTTGTGATATCTTCCTCATTGAATACTTTATTGTTTTCCGGACTTTGTTCTGTATCCCCCTGATCTTCAGCGTCTGAATTACACGCCCCAAGTGCTAGAACAACTATAAACAAGGTGAGTAAGTACAAATATTTCTTCATCATTCCACTCCTTTATCTTCTTGCATATCGAGCAACATACTTCACCGAGGATCCAACTGCTTTAGCAGATCCTGTAGAAGCTCCGAATTGGTTTAACAATGTTGGAATCGATAACCCCACAATAAAGAAAATCATTCCCAAAATCATGCTTCCCCCATCAGTAAGATCTACTAATGTTTTTATTCCTAAAACAAAACATAATAATTGGATAGTCAGAGTTAATATATTGCTCACGACCGTTTTCATCCATAAATTGAAGAAATTGTACTGATCATTGACTATCGTAGGGATAGCCAAGACCCCTGTAATATACAGGATGACAAACAAGACTGTTCGATACAGAATCGATAAGAAGAAAACAAAAAGAATGGCTGAAACCACAATCATTAAAATCAGCCCATATCCTACTGAATTAACAGCCATGACTTGCATGATATCGTAATGAGTAACAGGCGATGTGAGCATGGTTTCGGTAAGTAAATGAGTTAATTTTAAGATCCAATCGAACAACTGTGCATAGATACCCAGCAGGATGCCACCCGTCACCACAGCAATTAGCTTGTCATGAAGGGAATTCATCCCTTCTTCTCCATTCCCAGTGTATAAGATTACGATTTTAGTCGTTTGCCATAAAATAAAAATGGCAGTGATTGTCCACGCTAACGATTTGAAATTTAGCATATAGCCCTCATAAACAGGGTTTCCTGTAATAAAATCTGCATCGATTTGGAATTTACTAAAGCTATCTACAGCCCCATATACAAACCCACTTACTGTGGTAAACAAAAAGCTATTTGTATGACAACCGATTTCGTGCCATTTGCAGCTAAATTGATTGGTATTATAATCATATTTTTCGAGGTAAAGCACATTTTTCATATAAGATTCGACACTATCCACTTTTTCACTACTTGATTGTGTTCTCTTATACTCTTCTATTGTCTCATCCATGAACTCGCCTTCTTCAGCAAATACTACTGTAAATGGAACGAGGAAGAATAATAGAAAGAGAGAAACTAATATTAAATTTTTTCTCACATCATTACCTCCCTATTCAACAGCGTCAAAACGAGAAAAAGAAGAGGTACAAGTGAGAGAATCGCCCATTTCATAACAATATGTTTCTTTATCTCGATTTTTTCCTTATCACTTAAAGGCTTGTCATACATCAACTCAAACTTACGTTCTTCCTGGTCAATGGCGGTTCGAGAAAGCCGATCAATCAATCCATCTATCTGTTTTTGGATACGTTGCTGGAAGACGAGTACCTGGTGGAGTTTTGCCTTCATCTCGATCATCCTTTCCTTCCATTATCCGTTGTTTATCGCTTCCTCGAACTCTTCTCCGGACGTTAACGGTTCCAGATCGTGCGTATCGACTTTCCATTCACCTTGTTCTTCGATCCAATGCATTTGAGACATCAAGTACATCACACGCTGACTACCAGGGGTCTCCATCTCCCCTTCTACACCCGTTAAGGTAATCCGGTAAATGGCATAGACTTGAAATCCTTCTTCTGCCGGACGAACGGAGATATTGAAGATCTCTAAATCCTCTGTATTGCTTCGGCTATGCCCGTGCATCGTTTCGGCTTCCGCGACTTCGTCTTCTACTTCCAAACGATAGGATTCGGTGAAGTAACGAAGAGCATCTCCTTCAAAGGTCGCTTCGATAAACGCTTCCGTCTGTGTGTAGAGTGCCTCGCTTTGTTTTTCTTTTGCCGAGAGACGCTCGACTTGATCTGTTAGACGTTCGTTCTCCTTTTCAGCATCTTGCTTGCTGAAGTAGAGGTTGAAACTTACAAGCGCGAAGACCAAGACGAGCGCCCCCAGTAGAATCATCTGCCCATTCATCTGTTTCATTCGTCCGTCCCCTTCTCTCCTTCAAGATACGGCATCGGATTGACCCGATTGCCAAACATGCGATCCGTATGGATTTCAAAATGCAGATGGTCACCGGTCGAGCGCCCGGTCGTGCCACACTGGCCGAGTTGCTCCATCTGACTAATCTGGTCGCCTACTTCGACGTCAATCTTGCTGAGGTGGGCATATAAACTATAAAGCTGATTCGCGTGTTCAATGACAACGACATACCCGTATGTCTCTAAAACACCGGATGGGTATTGGGCAAATACCACTTTTCCTTCTTTCGCTGCGAAGATCGGATCCGGTCGGCTGCAATTCAAGTCCACCCCTTCGTGCGGGGTGACGATGCCGGTCACCGGATGGACTCGGATGCCGAAATTCGAATTGATGACCACATCCGGAATCGGTTGCACGAATTCTCCGGTCGGCGTTTCGCAGTTCATCGTTAATCCACCTAACGAGCTAACCACTTTCGTGACATTCGGAACCCAATGACTGTTCAGGTTGGTCGGGTCATTACTAGCTCCTATTGGTGCATAAACGGAACCGAGGTCGGCAATCGTGCCGAGGCCGTCCTGGATGATGCGGTTGTGCAAAGTTTTGCCCATTGAGGCGATCCCTTCTTCCAAGGAATCAAAAACAAACAGCCCGCCTGACCCCATCAAGCCTCCGGGATTGTTCTTTTCCACCACAGCTGATGAAGTCCCGTGACCGGTTTCGTGAAGCGCAATCGCAGCCATTAACACCGGATCAATCCCCTGTTCTTCTGCTACGTCCAGGAACACGTCCCCCATCCCTTCAAAAACGCCCGCAGAGGCAAATCCAGCTGTCCACAGCTCTTCGTTCAATTCGCCTTCTGGAGCGCAATATGCGCCGCCTGAGGAGTCTGAGAGAGCTTCTAAATTGCTGTCGGGGTCGTCTAGGTTGAAATCTTCGCCCTTGCTCGCCATCGACATGAACACCGGCATGACAATCAGCAAAATCGTGACGCCAACGGCGATTAATCCGAGTGGACTGAATAAGACCTTCGTCAGCAAGATCGACCCTATCGTTTTGGCTGCGTCTTTTGGATTCATGCCCTCATCCCTTTTCAAATCGTCAGTTCGTTAATGCTCTTCTGTTCAAACCATAATTTCTCGGTGACTTCGTTCAGCTGCACCTCGAGCTTGATCTTTTTGGAACCGGTGTAGAAAATGCCTTTGCCGGCTTGTTCTTTCTTCTTGCCGTCTTTCAGAATCAAGGTCGACCGTTCTTCTTTGGAGAACTGATTGCCGAGCTCTTCTTCCAAGTACTTCAGTTCTTCTTCGCTC
This sequence comes from Planococcus sp. A6, assembly GCF_028823615.1. Classification (GTDB taxonomy): domain Bacteria; phylum Bacillota; class Bacilli; order Bacillales_A; family Planococcaceae; genus Planococcus. The sequence continues at coordinate 4,685 of NZ_JAPEHT010000037.1, read as the reverse complement.
ATCGGCAAATACAGCCGTTGAACCGATTGGGTGATGATCGCTTTTCCGTAGTTCCGGTTCTCATCCCGTGCCGATAAGAAGTCCTCGACCGATTGAGATGCCGTCGTAATGCCACAGTTGAACGACCGGAGAACTTTCATCATGAAGTAGATGAATTCCATCGCTTTCGGCACCTTTGGATCGGCGATGACGTGCGCTTCATCAATGAAGATTTCACTCGGCTGCCGGTCGCCACTCATGATTTCGTAAGTCGTGTGCGAGAGGATGTTGTAGAAGAGAATCCGTTGAATCTTTTCGTTGTTGCTCATTTCTTTCAAGTCATAGCAAACCAACTCATTATCGATGTTGACGTTCGTTGCCCCATTAAACAGTTCCGAGTAAATGCCATACACATAGGTTTCCAAGGTCGTATGAAAATCTCGAATCCGTTCGTATAATGGTGGGTCATTCTGTTTGTCTCGTGCAATCAACTCGTACAAGTCTTCTAAGATGGGATAGTCATCTGCCGTTAACTGGTTCACATCGGTCGTCTCATCGATTCCCTTCTCTTCGTAAACCTTTTGAATGTACCGGCTTAAAATGTCTTCCTGGAGGTCGCTCATGGAGTTGTACATCAATTGGAACATGACCAACAGGTTCGAGATTTTTGTCAGCAAAATGTTCCCCAGTTCGGTTTCTTCCATTTGAATCTTCTCGCTGATTTTCGGGAGGTCCATCGGGTTGATCCGGTTTCCGCCTTTCAGCTGAAACTTGACCCAGGCACCGCCGAGATCCGAATAGTTCCGACCGAATTCGCCTTTTGGATCCACCGTGATGATTTTCCGTCCGAGCATGTGCTTGTTCGTCATATTCGCAAACAAGTACGTCGATTTCCCGATGCCGGAAATCCCAATCACGAATTCATGCCGGTTCAATAAGTTCGTGTCGTCGACAATCACGACATTCCCTGTCGTCATGTTCCGTCCTTTGATCAAACCCGTTTCTGAGAACATTTCGTTTTCGTGGAACGGGAAGAAATACGAAATCGCTTCCGAATTGGTCATCTTGTAGGTAAGCTCGTCCACTTTGTTGTCATTCAACGGAAGGAACGACCGGAACGCATCCACGGCTCGGTCTGTTGGGTTGTGGATGATGCCGATTTTCGAGAATTTACTTTTGACGGTCGTCGTCAGTTGATCCAGTTCTTCTTGTGAACTCGCGACCAAATGGATGAGCGTATGAAAGAGATAAATCTTATCGTTACGGTACGACAGGTTTCGCAACATTTCCGAGGCACTTTCAATCTGTCCTTCAGATTCAATAATCGTCTGTTCATCGGCGAAGCGCGTGTTCATCTTCATCCGGTTCTGCTTAATGCTTTTGACGAGCTGCGTCCGTACTTCGCCCATGTTGTATTCCTGCAGGTAATGGACCAAGGAAACGTTCTCTGGAATCTCCGTCACTTGCTGGATCTTGTTCTGGTCTTGAATCGGATCGTAATCCACGATGAGAAGCGTCCGGGTGTAATTCGCCCCGACCCGGACGGAGGAATCGTATTCCGTCAGGTTGTCCGGGGCAATGGCCGTGAGAAGCGTTTCGTTCATGCCACTGACCGTGTCTTCAAAAGTTGTTTCGTCTGGTTGTTTAGGCTGCAACCACTTCGGTTTCCACACCATGTCTCCACCTCCTACTCAAATCGATCGTTCAGCAAGCTCTTGTATTGCTCGACCAAGGCTTTGGCTGTGTTCTTCCCAACGACCACATCGAGCTTAGCGTTGGTTTTATGGACGATGTTCTGTCCTTGCGCCTGGGCATTCTCGAAATCGATGCAGGCATAATAGAATTTCAACAGTTCGTCGTTCTCGAGAATCTTCACATCCAATTTCTCGTACCCCGACAGCATCTGTTCAAGTTTGGCTTGCAGAATGTTCGCCGTCGTTTCGAGCTTCAGGTAATCCTTCGGCGAATTCGTCATCGGTTTGGAAATGACCAAGTATCGTTTTCGGGTCACCATGTTCTTCGACTTTTGGATCCGTTCGATCTGATCCGCATAACCTTGCTTGAGCATGCGCTTCGCATAAGACGAGTTCTGATCCACTTGTTCGTTGAACCACATCAAGTAGTTCGTTAAGTTGATTGGCTGCGCGACTTGCATCAACTGGATCTGTTTCTCGCCCGTATCGTTGATAAACGACTGATACGCCGACAAGACGTTCTCTTTCGCCAGCTCGTTCATCAGCGACAAATTGACCGAGGACACTTCCAATACCTTAATCAGGCGCCGGTCCGAGGACTCCAAACAGCCGTTGGCAATATTCGCGAGTCCTAATTCAGTTCGGGTGTCCCGTTCGTTCCGGCTCATCGGTAAGGCTCCTTTCGCATAATGAAAATCTTTCTTCCGGTGCTTCGCTCGCAGCTTCCAAATCACTTTGTATTGCAAGAGCGACAAGTTCTTCCGGACGGGATGCTTGTTTAGTTGAAACACCGTTACGATCATCGCCGGCACAAACGCCACGAGGAGGAGTTGCTGATTGAGCGTCCCTGCCCGGTATAACAAGTACGAGATGAACGCCCCTAAGATCAGAAACGGGGAAACGATGAACACGTCCTGGAACGAGATGTTGCCGTACAGGTACTTCTTCGTGTCGATGTTCAACGGCAATTCGACTTTGCCTCGCTCACGCAGCCGTTCCTGGCGCTCCATGTAGGAATCTGTTCGCATGGGTATCACATACTTTCTCCCGTTTTCTTACAGGTTCATTTGGATGTAGTCGATCACTGGTTTTGCCAATAGGAACAACACGACGCCCAAAACGCACAGTTTCAGACCGTTTTTGAATTTCGGTGATGATTGCTCATCGCCGGCCCATACTCCAATTGCACAAATCAACAGACCGATCATGAAAATCGTGATGAAGGTTGTTTGCATATCCGTAAACAATGTATTCAAAAACGTACTAATTCGATCAAACATATTTGCCACCACCTTTCTTCTCTGTCTTAACGGTAACAAATTGCCATAAATCCGGCAATAAAAAATACCAATTTAATGGCAGTACTTAAATCCTCTTTTAAGGTCCTAAAATAAACAATATAAACCTATGAAGTGCGCCTTTATTCTTAAAGCATACTGTGAAAGGCCTAATTTATCAGATTATTTTTTAATATATAAATTAAAAAAGGAAGTCACTTGGACTTCCTTTTCGCTAGTTTAAGAAGCAATTTCGCTTTTTCAGCCGCCAGTTCTTCTGGAGAAACCGTTTCTGCCGATACTTCCTTTGTATTCTGTTCGTGAAGCCAATCGGGTATCAATTCGGTTCTGACAGGCTTTTGAATCGGCTGTGCCTGGATGCCTAGCCATTTCTTTTTATCTTCCAGAGCTTTCGTGAGTCGTGCGGTAATACTCTTGATTCGTCCAGGTGTGCGTTCGAGAGAGTACTGCAAGGCATCCGCGTACTGGTGCAGCGTCAATACCTCTTGGTGAGCGAAGTAATGGTTGGCCACATCTTGAACCTCAATGGCGTCATCCATCAATCGTTTTTTGTTTTTGACTAAGACCTGCACAATCAATTCAGGAAGATCGGTCTTCTCTCTCAGTTGATTGATCTTTACTTCAGTCTCACTAAGATCAGTCTTGTTAAGGTCAGTATCATTAGTGTTAAAAGTTTTAACTTCTTGAAGTAAAGAACTTTGATTTCTTGAAGTTAAAGATTTTAACTTCTGTTGGACCCCAAGGGTTTCAGTCTCTTTTTCAGGTTCTTCCATCTGCTTCGCATCGGAGATTTCCGCCACGGGTTTGAGGAGATACAGCCGATTGGATTGCGATAATCCTATACGTTTCTCTTCTAAGAGTTCCGCTTGATGCAACTCTTTTTTAATTTTGATCACAGTCGGTTTGCTGCAATTCAAGATATCGGATAATTGCTGATTCCCGTACAAGAAGTAAATGTTCCCTTCCTCATCAAACCAATCATTCTTTATGGACAAATCCAAGCGATCTTGTAGAATTGCAAACGCGATCTTCGCGTCATTGCTCAATTTTTTGTAACGGTCATTGGTGAAAAATACCTTTGGCAGTCGGTAAAATCGCTGCGCAGCCTCTTCACGTATGTTGTACTTTCCAGTCATCTTACATACCCCTTCCATTCTCTTGATTCAATCAGAGAAACTCCAAAGGGCTTCAAGCTCTTCTGCATAGACAAAATCTAACTGGGACTACTCGTCAGACCTGCATTTATGCTATAATTAGAGCAATCAATAGTTCCTTTGAAATTTCTCTACACCGAAACTCTTTTATTGACGGTCGCCAAACTACCAATAAAAGAGTTTGTAGAGATTTTTTAATTTATATATTAAATTACGGGAACCAGTATAGCACGGAAAACGAAAAACGGCATTCCCTGTGAAAGGATTTTGCGCATGATTTCATCCAATGAACCGAATATTTACGAAAAAATCGGGAGTGCGTTAAAATCCATTCGCGTCGAAAAGAAGTTAAAACTCAAAGATATCGAAGCCATCAGCGATATGAACGGGCCAACCATTTCAAACATTGAACGGGGAAAGCAAAACGTATCCATCGGATGGTTAGTTCATTATGCCAATGTCCTCCAGATTGATCCAAGTGAAATCTTTTTGCGCGCCTTTAAAAACGATTTCCAAGAAAAACAATTGGAAAAGATTTACGAACGCTTTAACGCCTACGA
>NZ_JAPEHT010000036.1 GCF_028823615.1 Planococcus sp. A6 | reverse complement strand
TTTATTAAATCGTCCACTAAATGGGGCTCAGTTCATTTCCAGGCAAAGGGATGTGATCTTACATGTTTCTGCGGTACTGGCCGCCTACTTCGTAGAGAGCTGAAGTGATCTGGCCAAGGCTTGCGACTTTGACAGTCTCCATCAGTTCCTCGAAGATATTGCCGCCTTCTTTCGCGACTTGTTTCAAGCGCTGCAAGGCTTCATCTGAAGGATTGCGCTCTTGGAACGCACGCAAATTGTTGATTTGCGTTTCTTTCTCTTCTTTCGTTGCACGGGCGATTTCCATCGCGTTGATGTCATCGTCCGATTGCGGGTTCGGGTTCAAATACGTGTTGACCCCAATGATCGGCAATTCGCCAGTATGCTTCTTCATTTCGTAATGCATGGATTCTTCCTGGATCTTGCCACGCTGGTACTGCGTCTCCATCGCGCCAAGAACGCCACCGCGGTCGTTGATGCGGTCGAATTCCGTCATGACGGCTTCTTCGACCAATTGCGTCAACTCTTCCACTACGAATGCGCCTTGCAGCGGGTTTTCATTTTTCGACAACCCGTGCTCTTTCGTGATGATCATCTGGATGGCCATCGCACGGCGCACGGATTCTTCCGTCGGCGTCGTGATTGCTTCATCGTAAGCGTTTGTGTGAAGCGAGTTGCAGTTGTCCTGAAGCGCCATCAAGGCCTGCAAAGTCGTGCGGATATCGTTAAAGTCAATTTCCTGTGCGTGCAAGCTGCGGCCAGATGTCTGGACGTGGTATTTCAGTTTCTGGCTGCGTTCGTTCGCGCCGTATTTATCGCGCATGACGATTGCCCAAATGCGGCGTGCGACGCGCCCGATGACCGTGTATTCCGGATCCAAACCGTTCGAGAAGAAGAACGACAAGTTCGGCGCGAAATCATCGATGTTCATACCGCGGCTCAAATAATACTCAACGTAGGTGAAGCCGTTCGACAAGGTGAACGCCAATTGTGAAATCGGGTTCGCGCCAGCTTCCGCGATGTGGTAGCCGGAAATTGAGACCGAATAGTAATTACGCACTTTGTGGTCGATAAAATATTGCTGGATATCGCCCATCATACGCAGCGCAAATTCTGTCGAGAAGATGCATGTGTTCTGCCCTTGGTCTTCTTTCAAAATATCCGCTTGAACCGTTCCGCGTACCACTTGCAGCGTACCTTCACGCACCTCGGTGAATTCTTCGACGGTCAATGTGCGGCCGAGCTCTTCTTCACGCTTTTTCACTTGCTGGTCGATGGCCGTGTTCATGAACATCGCCAGGATGATCGGCGCCGGCCCGTTGATCGTCATCGACACCGAAGTCGACGGCGCACACAAGTCAAAGCCGTCATACAGTTTCTTCATATCTTCCAGCGTACAGATGGAAACACCTGATTCACCGACTTTTCCGTAAATATCTGGGCGGTGATCCGGGTCTTCCCCGTACAATGTTACCGAGTCGAATGCAGTAGACAAGCGTTTCGCGTCATCACCTTTTGACAGATAATGGAATCTTCTATTTGTGCGTTCCGGCGTGCCTTCTCCCGCAAACTGGCGTTTTGGATCTTCACCTGCGCGTTTGAACGGGAACACCCCTGCCGTATATGGGAATGAACCCGGCACGTTTTCGGCATAGACCCAGCGCAAGATTTCGCCATAATCCTTGAATTTAGGCAATGCGACTCTCGGCACTTTTATGCCCGACAAGCTTTCTGTACGCAGCAATGTACGCAATTCCTTGTCGCGGACTTTCGTGACCAATTCATCGCCTGCGTAATCTTCTTGAAGGGAATTCCAGTTATCAAGGATGCGTTTTGATTCAGCTGTCAATTCATCACGGACGCCTGTGGCGAGTGATTCCAAGGACTGGACGAGTGCATCATCGGGCGCATTTTTTTGGACTTCTTCAATGGCGCCTTCGAGCTGGAACAAACGACGCGCAAATCCGGCTTGCTCTGCGCTTTTCGCATGGTAACCACGAACGGCATCCGTAATTTCACGCAAATAATAGCGGCGGTCATTCGGGATGATGAGGTTTTCTTTTTGCGTTTTCGCAAACGCTTCATAGCTCGTTTCCCAGTCCATGCCACATTTCTGGTTGACTGTCGCGACAAGTGCAGCGAACAAAGCATTAGTGCCTTTATCGTTGAACTGGCTTGCAATCGTACCGTAGACCGGCATGTCGTCAAGGTCGTTTTCCCAAAGCAGATGGCTACGCTGATACTGTTTTTGGACTTGGCGCAATGCGTCTTCTGAGCCTTTTCGTTCGAATTTATTGATAACGATCAAATCGGCGTAATCGATCATGTCGATTTTTTCAAGCTGTGTCGGCGCACCGAATTCACTCGTCATAACGTACATCGAGACATCGGAAATGCCAGCGATTTCAGCATCGCCTTGTCCGATACCGCTTGTTTCCACGACTATCAAATCGAATCCTGCCGCTTTCACGACATCTAGCACATCGCCGATCGCTGCGGACAATTCTGTTCTAGATCCACGAGTGGCGAGGCTTCTCATGAATACGCGTTTATTGAAGATGGCATTCATGCGTATACGGTCGCCAAGCAGCGCTCCGCCCGTTTTTTGTTTCGTCGGGTCGATTGACAGGATGGCGATTTTCTTGTCCGGAAGCTCAGTCAAAAAGCGGCGGATCAATTCATCCGTCAGAGAGCTTTTCCCGGCTCCGCCTGTTCCGGTGATCCCTAGAACCGGCGTGTTTTTCGATTTTTCACGAACCGCTTTCATCAAATCGCCCGTATCGAGATTTCGTGTATGCGCTTCTTCTGCAGTTGTGATGACGTTGGCAAGCGCTACTGGATTTTCAGCCGTCAAACCGTCTAAGGAAATGTCTTCTTTCGCTGTGGAAAAATCGCATTCCTCGACGATTTCCGCGATCATTCCCTGCAAGCCCTTTTTGCGGCCGTCTTCAGGTGAGAAGATGCCGGCGATGCCGTAGTCTTCAAGCTCACGGATTTCACGAGGCAAGATAACACCGCCGCCACCGCCGTAAATGTGGATATGCCCAGCTCCGCGTTCTTGAAGCAAGTCATGCATGTATTTGAAATATTCCACATGGCCGCCTTGGTAAGAAGAGATAGCAATTCCTTGGACGTCTTCCTGGATTGCTGCATTGACGACTTCCTCCACCGAACGGTTATGCCCGAGGTGAATTACTTCGACGCCATTTGCCTGCAAGATCCGGCGCATGATATTGATCGATGCGTCGTGGCCATCAAAAAGACTCGATGCCGTGACGAACCTGATATGGTGCTTTGGCTGATAAGTGGTGTTTTCTTGTATAGTAGCCATTATGGTCAAGCCCCCTGTATGGTGATTTTTTCCCCTGCCATCCCCTGCAGCAGAAACTTTGTTTGCATTTCGATAAATTCCTCAATGGTGTAGTCATCCAGCGCCCAGCGCCTAAACGCCCACATCTGCCCTTGCACGAACAAATGGTGGGAAGCCAAGACGATTTCTTTTTGCGACAAGGACAATTCCCCTGACGCGGCGCATTTCGATAGCAGCCGTTCGAACAAGGCTGTCATTTCGAGTTCCTTGTTCAACACATAACGCAGCGCGTCTTTCGGCAAGGATTTGGATTCCTGGTACATGACGACGAATTCATCCTGCATATCGTCGATCAATGTATAGTATTGCTCGAGCGCTTTCACCAGTGTCTCGAGCGATCCTTCCTCTAAATCCAGCCGGTCGAGCCGTGCGTTGACTTCGTCGTAAATCGAGTCGCACACCAGATATAGCACGTCTTCTTTCGTGCGAATGTATTCATACAATGTGCCGATGCTGAAACCGGCTGCTTTTGCAATCTCCCTCGTCGTCGTCCGGTGAAAGCCCTTTTCCTTAAAAAGCGTGACAGCGCCGCTGATCATCTGTTCACGGCGCTTTTCAATCAGGCTTTCGTCTTTCACGGAGGACTGAATTTCACGCTTTTTCGTCATAGGCCGACCCTCCGTTTATTTCGTGACCATACGGGAAATGACCAAACGCTGGACTTCCTGTGTGCCTTCGTAAATTTGAGTGATTTTCGCATCGCGCATGAAACGCTCAACCGGATAATCTTTCGTGTAGCCGTAGCCACCGAAGACTTGAACCGCTTCTGTTGTCACTTTCATCGCTGTGTCGCCAGCCATCAATTTTGCCATGGCGGATTCCTTGCTGTAAGACAATTTGTTCGACTCGAGCCAAGCTGCCTGGTACGTCAATAGGCGAGATGCTTCGATGCCTGTCGCCATATCCGCAAGCTTGAAGGAAATCCCTTGGTTCGCTGCGATCGGCTTGCCGAATTGCTCACGCTCTTTTGCGTAATCGACTGCTGCGTCCATCGCGCCTTGTGCGATTCCGACAGCTTGTGCTGCGATGCCGTTGCGGCCGCCGTCAAGCGTCTGCATGGCAATTTTGAAGCCTTGGCCCAGTTCGCCAAGCACGTTTTCTTTCGGCACACGGCAGTTGTCAAAGATGATTTCAGTCGTCGGGCTTGAACGGATGCCGAGTTTTTTCTCTTTCTTGCCGACAGAGAAGCCTTCGAAATCTTTCTCGACAATGAAGGCTGTTGTGCCTTTATGTTTCGAGTCTGGGTCAGTCACGGCGAAAACGACGTAGATATCAGCGATGCCACCGTTGGTAATGAAGATTTTAGAACCGTTCAAGATATAATGGTCGCCGTCTTCTTTCGCGCTGGTTTTCATGCTCCCTGCATCTGACCCTGCAGATGGTTCTGTTAGTCCGTAAGCGCCGACTTTTGTGCCTTCAGCCATCGGGCGCAAGTATTTCTGCTTTTGCTCTTCCGTTCCGAATGTATAGACCGGCCATCCGGCAAGTGATGTGTGGGCAGACAAGATAACGCCGACAGAACCGTCCACACGGGACAACTCTTCAACCGCGATGCAGTATGCCAAGTAATCTGAACCGATACCGCCGTACTCTTCCGGCCACGGAATGCCTGTCAGTCCGAGTTCCGCCATTTGATGGAAGATTTTCATATCGAAGCTTTCTTCTTCGTCGCGCTGTTCTGCTGTCGGCGCCACTTCGTTTTTCGCGAAGTCGCGGACCATTTTACGGATCATTTTATGTTCTTCAGATAGTTGAAAGTTCATTGTGTTATTTCCCCCAATTATTTTAGTAGTTGTTTGCTGATAACGATGCGTTGGATTTCGCTCGTGCCTTCGTAGATTTCTGTGACTTTGGCGTCGCGGAACAATCGCTCGACCGGATAGTCTTTCGTGTAGCCGTAGCCGCCGTAAACTTGGATGGCTTCCGTCGTGATGTCCATCGCCGCTTTTGAAGCAAACAGCTTCGCCATTGACGATTCCTTATTGCACTCGATTCCTTTTGCGTACATATCGGCTGCGTTATAAACCAAAAGTTTAGCCGCTTCGACTTGAGTCGCCATATCGGCAAGTTTGAACCCGATGCCTTGCTGCTGGGCGATTGGTTTTCCGAATTGCTCACGCTCTTTGGCGTATGCTACTGCGTAGTCATAAGCAGACTCTGCGATGCCCAAAGCTTGTGCGGCGATGCCGATGCGCCCGGCGTTCAAGTTCGCCATCGCGATCGAAAATCCTTTGCCTTCTTCCCCAAGCAGGTTTTCAGCTGGTACTTCCATATTCTCAAACGTCAACTGCACGGTCCGCGAACCGTGAAGCCCCATTTTTCTTTCGTCTTTCCCGACCACAAACCCTGGAAAATCTTTTTCCACGATAAAGGCAGAAACTCCACGAGGGCCCGCTTCTGGATTGGTCGAGGCGAACACGATGTAAGTGTCTGCTTCGCCGCCGTTTGTGATATAGACTTTCGAACCGTTCAGGATATATTTCCCATCCTTTTTAACAGCACGCGTTTTCAGCGCCGCTGCATCGGATCCGGCCGATGGCTCTGTCAAACAGAATGCGCCCAAATATTCGCCCGTCGCCAGTTTCGGAACGTACTTTGCAATCTGCTGTTCCGTCCCGAAATTGATGATCGGGTTGGTGCCGACTGAAGTGTGAACCGACAAAATGACGCCGATAACGCCGCTCGCTTTAGACAATTCGTGTATGGCTGTGATGTAAGATGTGAAATCCATTTCCGAGCCGCCGTATTTTTCTGGTGCGGTGATGCCCATCAATCCGAGCCCGCCCATTTTCTTGAGTATCTCCGTCGGGAATTCGCCTTCTTCCATGCGATCGATAAAAGGCATGATTTCTTCTTTTGCAAAATCGCGCACCATATTGCGCATCATCAATTGTTCGTCTGTAAAATGCAGGTCCATTAAGGCTCCCCCTAGATCTTAGTTGTATTCGTAGAAACCGCGTCCGGTCTTTTTGCCGAGCCAGCCGGCTTTCACGTATTGGCGCAGGAGCGGGCTTGGACGGTATTTGCTGTCGCCGAAACCGTCGTGCAGCACTTCCATAATGTAAAGGCACGTATCCAGCCCGATGAAATCAGCCAATTGAAGAGGCCCCATCGGATGGTTCATGCCGAGCTTCATCACTTCGTCGATTGCTTCTTTTGTCGCGACGCCTTCTTGCAGCGTGAAGATCGCTTCATTGATCATCGGCATCAAAATGCGGTTTGAAACAAAACCAGGGAAGTCATTTACTTCAACTGGCGTTTTCGATAATTTCACCGTCATGTCTTCAACTGCCTGATATACTTCGTCCGTTGTTGCAAGGCCGCGAATGATTTCGACCAATTTCATCACCGGTACCGGGTTCATGAAGTGCATGCCGATGACTTGTTCCGGGCGGTTCGTTGCTGCTGCGATTTCAGTAATCGGTAGTGAAGATGTATTCGATGCAAGAATGGCATGCTTCGGTGCCACTTCGTCCAAAGTCTTGAAGATCGTCGATTTGATTTCCATGTTCTCGACAGCGGCTTCAATGACGATGTCGACATCGTGTGCATCTTTCAAATCCAATGAAGATTGGATGCGTCCAAGTACTTGCGACTTCTCGTCTTCTGTCATGCGGCCTTTTTCGACATTGCGCGACAAATTTTTCGAGATGCTCGCGATTCCGCGTTCGTATGCTTCTTGTTTCATATCGTTCAGTTTTACGTTAAATCCAGCTTGCGCGCAGACTTGCGCGATACCGGAGCCCATTTGGCCGGCTCCGATGACCATGACGTTTTGGATAGACATCTTTAGTTTTCCTCCTTCGGTACTTCGATCATCACTGCATCGCCTTGCCCGCCGCCTGAACAGATAGCGGCAATTCCGATGCCGCCTCCGCGGCGTTTCAATTCATAAGCGAGCGTCAAGATGATGCGCGCTCCGCTCGCCCCGATTGGATGGCCAAGTGCAACGGATCCTCCGTTGACATTGACTTTCTCTTCGTCGAGACCAGCAATTTTCGAGCTTGCCAGCGCAACCGCCGCAAATGCTTCATTGATTTCAAAAAGATCGATTTCTTCCAAAGTCTTGCCGGTTTTCTTCAATAATTCATTGATGACGAGCCCTGGCGTTTCAGGGAAACGGTGCGGTTCGACCGCGACTTCTGTGTGTCCTAGGACGTGAGCCAATACGGCTTTCCCATCTTTTTGGGCGCGTTCTTCGCTCATCAATACGAGTGCTGCCGCTCCGTCATTGATTCCTGGTGCATTCCCTGCCGTAATCGTGCCGTCTTTTCCGAATGCCGGGCGCAGTTTCGCCAACACTTCAGATGTTGTGCCTTCACGCGGCGCTTCATCTTGGTCGACTGTAATTGGATCGCCTTTACGTTGAGGCACTTCCATTGCCGTAATTTCTTGTGAAAAATGATCACGTGCTTTAATTGCGCGTTCATGTGAACGGGCTGACCATTCGTCTTGACGTTCACGTGTCAGCTCGAAGGTTTCTGCCGTTGAGTTGCCGTATGTGCCCATATGCACTTTGTCTGGATGGAATGAACATGACAAGCCGTCGTGGACCATGCCATCAATGACTTGAGAATCGCCCATGCGAAGGCCAAAGCGTGCTTTCGGCAAATAATAAGGCGCATTCGACATCGATTCCATGCCGCCTGCGACGATCAATTCTTCGTCTCCTAAGCGGATGATTTGGTCTGCTAGCGTGACAGAACGTAAACCGGATGCACATACTTTATTGATTGTTTCGGATTTGACGTTGTAAGGAATGCCCGCTTTATAAGCCGCTTGGCGGGAAGGGATTTGCCCTTGGCCTGCTTGCAGGACATTGCCCATGATGACTTCTTGAACATCTTCAGGTTTTACCTCTGAACGCTTCAGCGCTTCCTTGATCGCCGCTGCTCCTAGGTCGCTTGCTGTGAATGAACTGAGTGCCCCGCCAAATTTCCCGAATGCTGTGCGTGCTCCATCAATGATGACCGTTTTTGCCATTTACAATTCCTCCTCATATTTTGGAAACGTTTTCATAACGATAAAAATTTTTTCAGCCACAATCGGCTGGTTTTGCTTTTCTTGGTGTCTAGCAAATTCCAGCCAGGTTCTCGGGTCATAAGCCAACCCGGCTGTGTGGCAAATAGCGCCACTTCGCCGGTTCGTCTTATGCCTGTCGAACCTAATCGGCTGGTTTTGCTTTTCTTGGTTGACTGAACGCTCGCTCGACTTGATTACATAAGAAAAGGGAGTGTAGCACTCCCTTTCATTTTTTCTCTATGCTGTTATTCTACTCAATTTTCTGTCAGTTGGCAAATCTATTTATTGTACGATTTCCTCAACTGGTGGTGCGTCTTTTCCGAGAACAGCCATCTCAAGGAGTTCAGCGACATCGTATGTGCCGACTTGCTCTTCGACTTCTTTCGCTTTCGTTCCATCTGACAGCATCGTTAAGCAGTACGGGCATCCGGAAGAAATCATCGTCGGGCTCACTTCAAGCGCCTGCTCAGTGCGGGCAACGTTGACGCGGTGTCCGGCGTCTTCTTCCATCCACATGAGTCCGCCGCCGGCTCCACAGCACATGCCGTCTTGGCGATTACGTTTCATTTCCACGAGCTCGACGCCTTCAATCGCTTTCAGGATTTCACGCGGCGCATCGTATACATCGTTGTAACGGCCGAGGTAGCAGGAATCATGGAAAGTGATTTTCTCGTTCACTGCATGCTGCGGCTTCAACTTGCCTTGCTGGACAAGGTCAAAGAGCATTTCTGTATGGTGATAGACTTCTGCTTCAAAGCCGAAATCAGGATATTCGTTTTTGAAAATATTATAAGCATGCGGATCGATCGTGACGATCTTAGTGACACCCGCTTTTTCAAACTCCTTGATATTGGCGGTCGCAAGTTCCTGGAACAAGAATTCATTCCCGAGGCGGCGCGGTGTATCGCCGGAGTTCTTTTCTTTATTGCCGAGAATCGCGAATTTGATGCCTGCTTCATTCATCAAGCGTGCAAAGGAAAGCGCGATTTTCTGTGAACGGTTGTCGAATGAGCCCATCGAACCGACCCAGAACAAGTATTCAAACTCTTCTCCAGCTTTGCTGACTTCTTTGACCGTTGGGATCGAGATATCTGGGCGAGCGTCTCTCCAGTTTTCTTTTTCCTTGCGGTTCAAGCCCCATGGATTGCCTTGTTTTTCAATGTTAGTCATGGCGCGTTGTGCATCTTTATCCATCTTGCCTTCCGTCATGACCAGGTAACGGCGAAGGTCGATGATTTTGTCGACGTGTTCGTTCATGACCGGGCATTGATCTTCACAGTTGCGGCATGTTGTACAAGCCCAGATTTCTTCTTCTGTGATGACATCGCCGATCAAGCTCGGGCTGTAAAGTTCATCGATTGAGATGCCTTCAGCACCTGCAGCCATCGCCAATTGGTTTCCTTGCGTATTGCTGAATGCCATCGCTGGCACCCACGGTTTTTTCTGGGTCATGACAGCACCCGTGTTCGTCAGGTTGTCACGGAGTTTTGTGATCAGGTCCATCGGCGACAGCATTTTGCCGGTTCCGGTAGCCGGACACATATTCGTGCAGCGTCCGCATTCTACGCATGCGTAGAAATCGATCATCTGTGCTTGCGTGAAATCGGTGATTTTACCGACGCCGAATGTTGGCATGGCATCTGGATCTTCTTCATTTTCTTCTTCCATATCCTCGAAATTAATTGGCTTCAAGCGGCCGACATGATCCAAACGGTGGAACCATGTGTTGACCGGTCCGAAGATCAAGTGTGCGTGCTTGGATTGCGGAACGTAGACCAAGAATGTCAATAAGAACAATAGATGCGCCCACCACATAACGTAGAAGATGGTCGCTGCAGCCGTTTCAGGAAGCCAAGCGAATGCCGCTCCGATGACGCTTGCGACAGGTTCTGTCCAAGCCCCTTCATGGCCGTGCCAGATCATGTTCATGCCGTTCCCGACAAGGACGGTGACCATTAAACCACCGATGAAAATCAGCACAAGGCCGGATTTCCAGCCGCGCTTCAGGCGAACCAGTTTTTCGATATAACGTCTATAGAATGCCCAGACGACAGCGACCAAGATCGTTAATGTAACGAATTCCTGGAATAGTGTAAATGCCGGATATAATGGGCCAAGCGGCAAATGTGAATCAGGCGACAAGCCTTTGATGATGAAATCGATGGCACTCGCTTGAACAAGCAGGAAGCCATAGAAGAACATCACGTGTATCGCACCGCTCTTTTTATCTTTCAATAATTTCTTCTGGCCAAACACGTTGACCATTACTTTGCGGACCCGTTCATTGAAGTTTTCTTCAAAATCTACTTTTTTGCCAAGCTTGATATAGTCATAGCGCGACTTCAGCAAGTAGATGAACAAGTAAACGGCGTAAGCGGTTACAAGTATAAATAAAACCCAGTTAGCGATGAGCAAAAACTCCATCGTGTAGTCCCCCCTTGTTGAATGTGTAAATCCCCAATTCTACTCCAAAGTTTACGTGAAGTGCGGCAGAATGTCGATACTATGTTCTAGTTTAAAAGTGAATGAGCATTCAGTCAATAGAAATCTATGGCCTTTCCGAAATATAATTTCCAATAACTGATATTCCACACGCCCTCACTGCATTCCTGCCTGTCAAAACAATTGAAGCAGCTATCATCCGGCTGCTTTTGCAACGATGGTCTTTATGACTCCATTCTCCAGCTGTTTTTTTCCAAAAAAAATAGCCGCTCGATAGGCGGCTCATGAGCTATTCAATTAATTCGCGAAAATGCTTTCCGAATAGGCGTTTTGCTCTCTCGGCTTTGCTTGTTTGGAGACCAACTAACAAGCAAGTCGCAGGACCGCCGGACGCTTCTTTGGCAATTCCTTGTGCTAGCGGCATCCTGCAGCCGAACAGCTTGTCAGCTTCCCGCTCAATCCCCCCTGATCCAATCGGCCAGATTCGCTCGATTTGATTGCAGTCGAATGCGTTCTTTACGATCCGCAAATCGGCGATCCGGTCGGGATGATTGATGACCGCTTCCCCAACAAGCGGCTCTCCGTAAATGAACCATTCGAGTTCATGCGGATCAGGGAGCATGCGAAGCTTTCGCCCGATGATCGTCACCGCCAGCGCCGATTGCAGCGTCTCGATATTGCTTTCTGTGCTTCCTGAAACCGGCGGAACCGGCATGTCGAGCTCGGAAAATAATTGCGTGATTCCTGAGACATAACGCGGCCAGTGCTCTTCACCACTGAAATTATGGAGCAGGATGGCAGTTGCTTCCCCTCCAGCCGCCCATTGTTCTGCCAATGCGACACGTGTCGCGAACTTCGCGGCGACTTCATCTGGGACGTTTACGATGTCGTGCGGCTTCTCTCCGATTGCGGCTGAGTTATCCGTCGTGATGACCAACCCATCGACCATCAATTCGTTGCGCATCAGGCCAATCTCCTTGCAGCTGCTGTAACAAGCGGGGCGACGAGTGCAGCAACTGCAGCATTAATCGATGCGGCCAGCAGCAATCCCGGGACGGAGGCATAGAAAAAAGCAGGAGATAATAGGAAATAAAATGGCACGGCCGCCAACACGCCGTTTCCGATAATGAATGCTATCCATTTCCACCAGGTCTTGCCGTTGCTATGCAGTTTCGCGAACAGCCAGACGACCGCAAACATCTCCAGCGCGATCAATAAATGAAACGGGCCGAGCGGCATGCCGGCGAATAAAGCCGATAATAAGTGACCTGCCGCGGCGACAAAACCGGCAAGCGGTGCGGCGAGAAAGAGTGCGGCAACGAGTGCCGGCATGGCATCAAGTGCAATCGACGCGATGCCGAGCGGAATTTTCACCATGCCGCCGATTGCGGACAAGCTGATAAAAATAGCGGCCAGGGCAATGGTCTGCGTCTTCATTGTCATTCCTCCCGCTTTTTCGAACGCCCACCGTCCTTGAAGACTTTGGCGCTGCGCACATATTCATTGTCCGCTACATCCATTCGCGAATTGGCAACGCGTGCTGCTGCAAAAAGATAATCCGACAAACGGTTCAAATAACGCTGGATGACCGCTGGGAATTCTTCGCCGGTTTTTGCTAGGCTTACAGTTTGGCGCTCCGCACGGCGTGTAATCGTGCGTGCGATATGCAAAGTCGCTGCAGCGGGCGTGCCTCCCGGAAGGATAAAACGCTCAAGAAGCGGCGGTTCGTCCATCAATACATCGATGCGGCGTTCCAGCTGTTCGACTGATTCCTCATTTGTCTTGTATTGCGGCGTGTTGCGGACATCCGCCAGATCGCCGCCGCAATCGAATAATTCATTTTGGATCGTCTGCAAATCTTCCAGAAGATCGGCGAACACATCGCGGTCAAGTTCTGTCATCGCTTTTCCGATAAATGAATTTACCTCATCGATCGTCCCATATGCTTCCACGCGCGGATCATCTTTGTCCGTCCGCCCCCCGATTAATCCTGTCTGCCCTTTATCCCCGGTTTTCGTGTAAATATTCATCTCGACCATCTCCTTTGATTGTTTGTGGTATACCGTACCAAATGCGTGTGATGTGCTCCGCGTTGCCGAATAAATACTGATAGCTCCTGCCCGTGACATCGCGCCATTCGCGTTCAAGCGGATCAAGCGGCACAATGCCGCGGCCGATGTCAGTCAAAATCCAGATGCGTTCGCCTGCGCTTTCCGCAAGTTCACGGATTGCCGCTATTATATCCTGGTCCGGTCGTTGCTGTTCCAGCTGCTTGCGGATCCATTGCTCCAATCCGGCAATTACTGCGGATTCACCCGGTGCCGGCAGTTCGCCTTCGAGCCAAACGCTTGAATCCAGCTCCAACTGTTCTTTTACATACTTGCGCTTGCCGTTAAAGGCTCCGCCGAATACGATATGCATGGATGGCCCTCCTTATACGCCGATTTGCTCGCCCATGTGACGGTATAACAATGCCCGTGTACTGCTTGCTGGGAAAAGAATGGCTGTCCATTTGCTTTGGACAGCAGGTAGCGAATCGGCCCGCCGTGAGTGACGAGCGTAAAGTCTCCTGTTTCGGAAAAAGTTTCTATTGACTGGTCAATCCGTTCCGCCAGTTGCTGGAAGCTTTCCCCGTTCGGGGGCTGCACTGCCTCAGGGTCATCAATCCACTTGCGGTAGCGTTCGTTAAATTGCAACTCGCTGTACGTACAATTTTCCCAATCCCCGAAATTCAGTTCCCGCAAATTTGGCACTGCCCGGTAACTGGCAGTCGGAAACAATAGCTGGGCCGTTTGCCGGCAACGCAGTAAATCGCTCCCCCACACGAGGTTGATAGTATGATTCACTTTTGCTTCGAACGGCAAAATCGGTTCATCGGTCCAGCCGATATATGCCCTCCGCAAATTCCCGGCGGTCGGCGCGTGGCGGATCAGACGAAGAACAAAAGCATTCCCCATAACAACAGCTCCATTCCTTCTGCGTATGCCCCGAGCAAATCGCCCGTGACACCGCCGAAATTCTTGTCGCACCATTTTTTATAAGCAAATGTCGCAGTGGGCACAACAACCAAAAAGGCCATCGCCACTATCCAGCCACAGAATATATATAAGATGGCAAGCATAAGCAGCGACCAAGCGAACATTGCTGACAATATCGTCTTGCGGTCGATCAAACGCTGAAAATAGGCAGCGAGCCCTTTTGTTTTCGCCGGCTTTGCAGTAACTGACAATATAGACAGGCCAACCCGGCTGATAATTGGTACAGCGGCAAGGGCGATCAGTGACACAGTCGGGATCAGTTCTGCAAGAACGATGATCTTACCGACAATCGCAAAAATCAGCACCATCGCCCCGAATGCGCCAATGCGTGGGTCTCCCATAATTTCCAGGCGCTTGTCCTTGTCCTGGTATGAAAAATAAGCATCGCCGGTATCTGCCAACCCATCCATGTGCAAGCCTCCGGTTATCGCCCACAATAATGAAGCCAGCAAAAACGCAATCATTAATGGACCCATATCGGTGTTTTCCTTCATTAGCCAGATCGCGACTGAAGCCATTGCGCCCATCATTAATCCGACCACAGGCAACAAACAGTACATTGCTGTCACTTGGGGTTTTTTCATCGGAATCTCTTTATGTACCGGAATGGATGAAAAGAATTGAAATGCGAGCAGCAAGCCCCCAAGCCTCCGATTCGCCATCCGCATCACCTTCACTTTCTTCGAATTGCAAGGCCGTTCTCCATTTCGATTGCCTGATCTGCACAGCTTGCGAGCCATTGGTGAATCTTTCCAAGCCACTCTTGATAAGTAGGGGCGACAAGCGGTTCATCCAGCACTTCATTGGAAACGACGGCAAAATAAACGGCTTTCGCCCGGATCAAATCGATAGTGTTTTTTAGCTCCTGCCATTTCTGCTCCATGCAGCCCGGCGTGTCTGAGCATAAACTGCCTTGCTCAAACCCTTCATACAGTTCATTTGCGAGCCAGGTCGTAACGCAATCCCACAACACCGCGTCATTTTGCCGTATGAGCGGCAATGCTTCGGACAATTGCTGAGGCTGTTCAATTGTCCACCAGCCGTCTTTTGCACGGTCTTTGCGGTGACGCGCAATGCGTTCAGCCATCTCCGGGTCACGCGCCATGCCACTGGCAATATATACAGTTCGTTCAGAGGGGGCGCTGCGCACAAGCATTTCAGCATAAGCGCTTTTTCCGCTGCGCACTCCCCCTGATATGAAAACTAGTTGTCCTGGAACCATTCCTGCATCTCCTTTCTCAACCGTTCCATTGCTGAGGCGCTTTTCATGCCGATGCGAAACCATCCGCCGTCCATTCCTTTAAATGAATAAGTATGGCGCAAGACGACCCCTGCTTCTAGCATGGCATGGAAAAACGGTTCTGAACGCTCCGGGTCGGGCAATTGAAAACAAAGAAAGTTTGCGGCTGACGGCACGAACGGACAGCCCATCATCTCCAGGCAAGCTTCCATCTTCGCGCGTTCACTGGCGGCCGCAGCAATCACCCGCTTTCGGTATGGCTCTTCGGAAAAACAGCGTGCACCGGCTGCAGCAGCTAAACCGTTGACATTCCAATGGGCCGCGGCACCTGCCAATTCACGGATGACACTGGGCTCGGCAATGACATAGCCAAGCCGAAGACCCGCAAGCGCATACATTTTGGTCATCGAACGGACGATGATGACATGCGGATACCGTTTCAGCAGCGGAATGAACGATGCGTGTTCTCCGATAAAATCAATAAACGCTTCATCGATTACCAGCTCACACTTTCCTTTGCACAACGTTGCGATTTCTTCGAGTTCCGCCAAATCCATCAAGCGTCCGGTCGGATTATGCGGATTGCATACATACAATGCATCGCAATTTCCCACCTGTTCTTTTAGGTCCTTCAGTTGCAATTGCCAAACATTTGCTGGCTTTAAATCAATTTCCAATATATGGACTTTCTCAGATTCCAAAGTGCTCCGGTATTCAGAAAACGCCGGTTCCACCAGCATCACCCGTTTGCCTCGGTAACGCTTTGCAAGCCAGTTAAAGATTTCTGCAGCACCATTTCCGGCAGCGACCTGCTCTTTTCCGACGCCGTGGTATTCGGCCGCCGCTGAACGGAAAGGTTCCGCTTCCGGGTCTGGGTACGAAGACAGCAAATCGTAAAAATCTCCCCATTGCTCTTTTAAAAAAACGGGCGGTCCGAACGGATGGACGTTTTCACTGAAATCGATCACTTCCGAAGGTTGCTTGTGCCCCGATTGTTCGTAGAGGCGATGCGGATTGGCTCCGTGTTCAGGCAATTTCAAGCAGGATTCCCCCTATTGCAATCAGTGCGAAAAAACTGATTGCGGCAATATTCATTTGGTTCACTGCACTTTTAATATGTGTTGCTTCGAGTTTGAACAATGGTTCGCCCATTTTAGCGCGGATTGACCGGACGCCACCATAGGAGTTCACGCCTCCAAGTTCGATGCCTAACTGCACGGCCGTTGCCGCTTCCAGCCAGCCGCTGTTCGGGCTCGGATGTTTCCTGGCATCGCGCAACCAGATCGACAGGCGCTGTTTCAACAGAATACCGCTTTCATTTCGGGTGAATAACACGATCAACAAGCCCGTCACACGGCTCGGCACGTAATTCAACACATCGTCTAATTTTGCGGAAGCAAAACCGAAATCACGGAATTCTTCATTTTTATAGCCGACCATCGAATCGCACGTATTGACCGCTTTGTACATCCATAACCCAGGCGCGCCGAACAATAGCGCCCAAAACATCGGAGCAGTAATGCCATCGCTTGTGTTTTCGGAAACCGTTTCGACGACGCCGCGGGTAATCTCGCTTTCTCCCAAAGTTTCTGTGTCGCGCCCGACAATCCACGACAGCTTTTTTCGGGCAAGCGCAAAATCACCTTGGACGAGCGGTGTGTAAACATCTTCCGCTGCCTGTTTCAAGCTTTTTTGCGACAAGCCGGAAGCGATCAACAGCGCTTCTACTAAAACCCCGATCGCTGGATGCAGCGAATAAGCAACCGCAACGACAGCAATCGTAGCTGTTGCGACAATCGCCAATACAATCAAAAGCATGACAAAGCCGTTGCGAAAAGCATGCTGTGGAACATTCAGGCGTATTTTCAATCCATTGATCAAGGTGCCGATCCAGCGAACAGGATGAGGCCACTCGGGCGGATCCCCGATTATGCGGTCGAGCAATAGGCCGATGCCAATGGCCAACACATGGTGGATCATGCTTTTTTCGCCTCGCGGTAAAGGTGGATCGCTTCAACTGTACATTCGAAGACACCCGTGCCGATGATTTTCCCTACTTCAGTAATCGGCCCTGCATACGGCAGCGCTTCTCCTTGCTGCGTAGCGGCGACCAGGCAACTATCGGTTGAGGTGCCCGTCGCGATTGTCCCAGTCAAGGGATCGATGACTTCTTCATGCTGCAAGGCTTTCGTTTTGGCTTCCGTCGCTGTGATCATCGCTTGGATAAAAGCTTCATCCGACAGAATGCCGTTGACCATGATCCACGTATTGATGGTGCCGACGCGCTGTTCACGCGCTACCGCGCACCGCCACGACGATGCTGCCGAAATCCCCCGCGTATTCACGTACAATTGCATGCTCTGTGCGGACAGCGGTCATCATCGCTACGGTATCCGTCGCTTTCAATCCGCTGTCTTCGATATAATCGACCATTTCCTCAAAACTATTGTCGATATTATAACTGGCATCGACGCGTCGATTGAGGAAATTGCGGAACCAGCCTGAACCCGCGTTGACGACGGCAGACGAAACGGTCTTCAGTGGAAGCTGGCTTTGGTAGGCGACAAATTCCGGAGTCACGAGAAAATCTTCGGCTCTCACTCGCTGTCCCGCCAGCTTTCTGCGCACGCCAGGCAATAAGGTGATTTGCGGCTTCGGCAGCTCCGGATGGGGGTGGTTGCTGACACGCGTCTGGTAGACAGATTCGACATCATGCGTCCTGACAACTTCGTGAGGCTCGCCTTTTCGGACAATGCTTCCTTCGTCCATCAATAGAAGTTCATCGCAATACATGGAAGCCAAATTGATGTCATGGAAGATGGAGATAACCGTCAATTCTTTTTCGATCGCCTGTTTTTTGATGGTATCCAACAATTCTTTCTGGTGGTTGATATCGAGATGGTTGGTCGGCTCGTCAAGGAGCAAGACCGCCGCGTTTTGCGCCAAGGCTTGCGCTACGAAAACGCGCTGCTGTTCGCCTCCGGACATCTCTTCAAGTAATGTTGATTCATAGTGGCTGATGTCCATAAGCTTCATCGCTTCCTGGACTGCCGCTTCATCTTCTTCGGACCAAGACGAAAACCAGCCGCTTTGATGCGGATACCTGCCTAGAGAAACCGTTTCACGGACAGTGTGTGAAAAAGCATGTGCGTGTAGCTGCGGCAAGACCGCCATCTTACGGGCCAGTTCCTTGGCTGGGAAATCGCCAACCGGCTTGCCGTCGATCCGGACAACGCCGGCTGTCGGCTCCAAGACGCCGCTGATCAATTTCATCAAGGTAGATTTGCCGCTGCCATTCGGCCCGAGTATCCCGAGCATGCGGCCTTTTTCGACACCGAATGAGATGCGGTCAACGATTTTCTTATCGCCATAGCCGCCTGACAACTTTTCAATTTGCAACATTTAAAGCCCTCCTCTGCGCTGGCGGAAAAAGATGAATGCAAAGACCGGCGCCCCGATAAACGCAGTGATTACGCCAATCGGCAATTCGGTCGGTGAAATGATTGTCCGCGCCACCAGGTCGCAAACGATCAAAAGTGCGGCCCCATTGATGAATGATAACGGCAAGACATGGCGATGGTCAGAGCCCCATACGAGGCGTGTGATGTGTGGAACGACCAAGCCGACAAAGCCGATGGTCCCGGAAACGGCAACTGCTGATCCCGTCAGGACCGATCCACCGATCAAAATCGCCATCTTGCTCTTCTTGACGTCCACACCCAAATGTTGTGCACGTTCTTCCCCGAACAGCATCGCGTTTAATTCCCGGCGGTAAAGCCATAAGACGAATGAACCGACAAGCACAAACGGCAGCGCCATCTGGACATAGGGCCAGCCGCGCATCGACACGCTGCCAAGCAGCCAGCCGATGATCTGCCGCAGTTCTTCACCGGTCAACGCAATCATCAAGGACATGATCGACCCCAGGAATGAACTGAAGATGATGCCGGTCAAAATAACTGTTTCCATCTTCATCGACCGATCGACAAGCCGTGCAAAGCCCATGACGGCGAGCATCGTGATCAATGCGCCGATCATGCTGATGACCGGCAAGGTGAACAGGCCGAGAAACGGAATGGAGATGCCGAAAAAAAGCGTCATCACGGCACCGACAGCGGCACCGGACGACACTCCCAAAGTATATGGATCAGCGAGCGGGTTTTTCAGCAAGCCTTGAAAAGCTGCGCCCGCAATCGCAAGTGCCGCACCGACTAGTCCCGCAAGCACCACACGCGGCATGCGGATATTCCATAAAATATTCGCAGCTGCTTCGTCCGATGAAGGATTCCAGATAACCGCCGGTGAAATTGGCACCGTCCCGACCGTCACTCCGAGCACTACTGCCCCGCCCAATAAAATCAGGGAGACTACATAGGCGAGTGCAGATTTACTCACTGAAGGTCTCCGGATAAATCACTTCTGCCAAAGTCATCAAGCCTTCCGTCAAACGCGGGCCTGGACGCGTGACAGTATCAGGGTTCAATTCATAAATGGCATCTTCTTGCACGGCCGTCACATCTGCATAACCGCTGCGCTCTTTGATCAATTCAGCAGCATTTTCGATATAACCGCCTTCTGTCGTGATGATGATTTCAGGGTTTGCCGCAACGACTGCTTCCGGATCCATGCTAATCCAGCCTTCTTGATCACCCGCGACATTTTCAGCTTGGATCATCGTCAACATTTCGTGGATGAAGGTACCTGTCCCAGCTGTATAAAGTTCCGGTTCGCTGCCGATCTCCACGAAGACCGATTTGGATTCGTCAACACCAGCCGCCAGTTCTTCAACTTCCGCGACTTGCGCTTCCATTTCCTCAATTAACCCATCTGCTGCTTCTACTGCGCCTGACACTTGGCCGATAACGGAAATCGTTTCGTATACTTCATCAAATGTTTCTGCGTTTTCTACCACAAAGACATTCACCCCAGCATCACGCAGCTGTTGATATCCCTCTGTTCCCATGCCGAGTCCTGATTCATGCGCTAATACAACGTCCGGCTGCAGGCTAATGATTTTCTCCACATTGAATTCCTGGCCGCCGATCTTTTCAAGATCTGCTACTTCTTCGGGATAATTGTCAAAATCCGAAACGCCGACCATTTTTTCGCCCAACCCGAGTTCATAAGCGATTTCCGTATTGGAAGGAATCATCGAAACGAATGACTCCGGTTCTTCTTCGATGACCACTTCATCGCCCATTGCATCGACTAAGGTGACCGGAAATTCCGCTTCCGCTACTTCCGATGGTGGTTCAGCCGGTGTTTCTACATCTTGATCTTCGACAGGTGCTGCCCCGTCGCCGCATCCAGCCAGTACCATAGCGGCCATTCCTGCTGCCGCTCCGAATTTCCATGTATTTTTCATCTTTTTTCCTCCTGTTGTTTTCGTATTTCCCCTACCAAGCGCTCGCTCGGGTCATAAGCCACTCTGGCTGTGCGGCAAAGGGCGCCGCTTCGCCAGATCGTCTTATTCCTATCGGAGCTAAACGGGCACTTCCGCTTTTCTTCTTGTCCAGTTGCAGCGGCCTGCCTCTCGGGTCGTAAGCCGACTGCCCTGTGCGGCTGAAAAACGCCGCTTCGGGCATCCGGCTTACGCCTGTCGAGGCATAACGGCCGCTTCCACATTTCATTAAAAAAAGTCCCCTGCAGTGAAACTGCGGGGGACTAACAGGACGGTTCGCAAAAACAAGCGCGTCCGGCCTGTCCTCGCAAGCTTTCGGTTCGGTGTTCATGAAGGCAGGTCTCCTGGCTTGTGATCATCGCTCGCTGCGCCTTCCCGGGATTTCCCAGTGGCTTGTTGCAGTTCGCTCTCACATACAGTGGCGGGACCGCGCCGGAATCGCACCGGCTTCCCTTTTAACTCATGTTCTTAGACATAAGCACCTTCATGATTGCTATTCAGTTGATTTGATGACTCCATTATACACCGAAAGTTCTAATTGTCTTCTACATTTTTTCAGGAGCTTGGACACCGACTGTCTTCAAAGCGTTTGCGAGTGTCGTCTTAACGCCTTCGATCAAGGCAAGGCGCGCACGCGTCAATTCTTCATTGCTGGCATCCAATACTTTGTTGGCGTTATAGAAACTGTGGAAGTTCGACGCCAATTCGTGGATATACGTCGTGACGCGGTGAGGCGCACGAAGTTTTGCAGCATCTGCGATGACTTGCGGGAAATCACCGATTTTCTTCAATACTTCGATTTCCTTTTCGTCCGTCAACAGCTCCAGATGCTCAGTCGAAGCGGTAAAGTTCTGTTCCGCTGCCTGGCGCAAGATCGAGCAGATGCGCGCATGTGCATACTGGGAGTAATAAACCGGGTTTTCGTTTGATTGGGAAACGGCCAAATCCAAGTCGAAATCCATATGCGAATCGCCAGAACGCATCGCAAAGAAATAACGGACCGCGTCTAGTCCGACTAATTCGACCAATTCGCGCATCGTAACGGCTTTGCCGGTACGTTTGCTCATCTTCATCTTTTCTCCGTCTTTATACAATTGCACCATTTGAATGATGCTTACTTCAAGCGTATCGCGGTCGTAGCCGAGCGCTTCGATTGCTGCTTTCATACGCGGGATGTAGCCGTGGTGGTCAGCTCCCCAAATATTGATGAGCTTGTCGAAGCCGCGTTGGATTTTGTCTTCATGGTAAGCGATATCCGGCGTCAAATACGTGTACGTGCCATCATTTTTGATAAGCACGCGGTCTTTGTCGTCGCCGAATGTCGTCGAGCGGAACCAAGTCGCGCCATCTTCTTCGTAGATATGGCCATTGTCGCGCAGTTTTTTCAATGCTGCGTCGATCTTGCCGTTTTCGTAAAGGGATGTTTCCGAATACCACACGTCGAAATGGACGCGGAAATCGGCCAAGTCTTTTTGCAGTTTCGCAAGTTCCACTTTCAAACCGTGTTCACGGAATGCTTTATAGCGTTCTTGTTCTGTCATATGAAGGAATTTATCGCCGTGTTCTTCAACGAGTGCCGCAGCAATATCGATGATGTCCTGTCCGCGGTAGCCATCTTCAGGCATGCTTTCACCTTTGCCAAGCGCTTCGAAATAACGCCCTTCGATCGACAAGGCCAAATTATTGATCTGGTTGCCCGCATCGTTGATGTAATACTCACGGGACACGTCATAGCCTGCAAGGTCCAGAATATTGCACATCGAATCGCCGACAGAAGAACCACGGGCATGGCCCAAGTGAAGATCACCTGTTGGGTTCGCAGAGACGAATTCGACTTGAATGCGCTGGCTGTTGCCCGAATTCGAGCGGCCGTATTCCTCGCCTTGCTCCAGTACGGTTTTGATCACATCGTTCAGGTAATCTTTCTGGATGACAATGTTGATGAATCCTGGGCCAGCGATCTCGACTTTTTCGATTTTCGCCGACTGTGTATCCAAGTTTTCCACAATGGCTTCTGCGATTGCGCGCGGTGGCTTTTTCGCAAGTTTCGTCAATTGCATCGCCACGTTGGTCGCATAATCTCCGTTCGCTTTATCTCTCGGTGATTCCAATTGGACCTGGACCGGTTCTTCTGTAAGACCCGCTTTTTGGACCGCTTCGGCAATCGCCTGTTTAATGTTTTGCTGCACTTGTTCTACTGCGTTCATTTGGTTCCCTCCGTAAACTGTATTTCCATTTCGTATTCGCCGGCAAAATCGTTTCCGAGCGCTAGATCATAGCGCACTTTGAAACGGGTTTCCGTCATGATGAGTTCATGCGCTTTGGTCGTCAGCATGAACGATTCTTCCCCGTGGCGCAAATTGCCGGTCTGCTCTTTATCCAGCAGGAATGGCAAGCGCATCTGCAAGCCTCCGCTGCGCATCACAACGGCATCCGTTTCGCCGAGTTTGACCGTTGTCCGGATATCGAGCTCGTCTTGCCGCTCATCATATTGCAGATAGCGACGACCATTTTTCTCGGTCAGGACACCTTCTGAACGCAGCTCCATCACTTGATCTTCGGCACCCGGCTGGCGGATGATCGTCGTTAATTTGATTTTCACCGATTTTTTCATATGCATCCGCCTCTCCGTTTGTTCATAACCGTTTCATTATAGCCCGAATTGACGGGTGTTTTCAATTAAGTTTCAATTTCGACATTATGTGAAATAACCAACAGCCGGACTACTCTTCTTAGCTCCTGAAGATTGCTGCAAAATCCAAAATATTTTTATCCGATACCTTCAACTGATAAAGCTCTATTTACTTGCATAAAAAAAGCTAGCTTGAATTTCTCAAGCCAGCCCGCTTAATGTGCGTCTTCTCCAGAAACCTTTTCTTTTAGTCCCAATTTGCCAATCAAGGGCTTGATCGTCAACCCCTGGACAATTAAGGAGAATAGCACGACAGAAAAAGTTAACAGCAAAATGGTCTCCCTTCCTTCGAAACTAGACGGGAGACTGAGAGCCAAGGCAATTGATAGACTGCCCTTCAATCCACCCCAGTTCAGCAAAATCCGTTCTTTCCTGTTCAGGCTCTTCGCCGGCATTGTGCTGATAAACAGTGCAATGATTCTTGCGATAATGACGATAGCAATTGCTAATGCAATAATGCCCCATTGCCCCATGAAATCGATATTGCGGATCTCCAACCCGACAATCAGGAAGATAAGCGAATTGGCAATCAAAGTGATGACATCCCAAAAGGAATTGATGTTGCGTTCGGTCGTTTCCGACATCCCAATTCTTCCGCCATAATCACCAAAGACAAATCCACCTGCCACTACGGCGATAACACCCGACACATGGAGCTGCTCCGCAATAAAATAACTGCCGAAAAACAACAATGCGGAGACCGCAATTTCAAACGGATAGTCGTCATAAAAGCGGATCACCTGGGAAAAAATGAATCCGAGAATCAGGCCCACCAATACACCACCCACCGCAAATCTTAAAAACATCCACACGCCGCTTCCTACACCTGCCCACCCCATTTCTATGTACGTCAGCAAGTAAATAGAGGAAATCTGGAAAAGGACGATGGCGATTCCGTCATTGAATAAAGATTCACCTTCCATGATGGTCGACAGCTTCTGCGAAACCCCAGCCGATTTGAAGATTGACAGGACGCTGATTGGATCTGTCGCACTCATCAATGCCGCAAAGGTAAATGCGACGGCAATGGGCAGCCCCAGTAGGTAATGCGCCGAGAAACCAATCAGTACAAACGATAGAAATGTTCCACCAAGCGCCATTCCAAGGACTGTGTTCTTCTGTTGATACAAGTGATGAAAAGGAAGCTTGAGCGTCGCGTCCCCCAAGAGAATCGGCAAAAATAAGGAAATGATAATGACTTGGAACACTTCAGACTGCGTAATGAACGCTTCTGCATGGTCAATCAAGGGAAACGGGAGATTGCTGACCCCAAGTAACAAGCCGACTAAGACCAGTGCAATCGTGTCAGGTTGGCCTAGTTTTCTCGCTACCCCGACCACCGCAATTGCAATCGCCAGGAGAATCAATATTTGTATGAAGACTTCATTAAAATCATGCATGGAGCAGCATCCCCCTTTTATTTCTTTTCTTACCCATTTCTCTAAAACTGATTGCGTAAACATCTATCTCGAGAAAAAGGCCCCTCACGCTTCACAATTAATAGAAAAAGCGAAACAGCCGGCCT
Source organism: Planococcus sp. A6 (assembly GCF_028823615.1). Lineage (GTDB taxonomy): Bacteria > Bacillota > Bacilli > Bacillales_A > Planococcaceae > Planococcus. The sequence goes on along the minus strand of NZ_JAPEHT010000036.1, from coordinate 3,387 downwards.
GTTGGATGCCAGACCGGCTGTTTCGCTTTTATGTTTAGCTATATGGCAAAGAGCGCCGCTTCGCCAGACCGTCTTATGCCCGTCGAGGGCTCACAGGATGTGAGTCAGCTAAGCGTTGCGACAGGACGTCGCGCACTTAGCTTAGCCTCCATTCTGGCGCTTGCGCTTTTCTTATTGTCTAGCTCCAGCGCCCAGATTCTCGGGGTCATAAGCCATTCTGGCTATGCGGCAGAAAGCGCCGCTTCGCCAGACCGTCTTATGCCCGTCGAATCTACATGGGCGCTTCCGCTTTTCTTATTTAACCCACCCAAGGATCATTTCGCGGATGAGTTTGCTTGCGGTGTTGGCGGTTTGGTCGGAATGGTCATAGACTGGTGCCAGTTCGACCAAATCGAAGCCGACGACGTTGACGCCGGATGCTGCGATCGCATGGATGGACGCAAGCAATTCACGCGATGTGATGCCGCCAGCATCGACTGTTCCCGTTCCAGGAGCGTGTGCTGGGTCGAGCACGTCCATGTCGATCGTGATATAGACCGGGCGGCCGTCGAGTGTGGGCAATACTTGTTTCAACGGTTCGAGCACTTCGAATTTGTACAAATGCATGCCTTGCTCTTTCGCCCATTCGAATTCTTCTTTCATTCCTGAACGAATGCCGAACGAGTAGACATTTTTCGGGCCGATGTGATCCGCGATTTTGCGGATCGGCGTTGAATGCGAATATTCTTCGCCTTCGTAGTTTTCACGCAGGTCGGTATGCGCATCGAAATGGATGATGGCAAGGTCGTCGTATTGGCTCGCGACTGCTTTCATGACCGGCAGCGACACCAAATGCTCGCCGCCCATGCCCATTGGGATTTTGCCGTCAGCCAAAAGCGTGTGCACATATGTTTCGATTTCGAGAAGGGATTTTTCCGGATTGCCGAACGGCAACGAGATGTCCCCTGCATCGAAGAATTTTACGTCTTCAAGTTCGCGGTCAAGGTATGGGCTGTATTCTTCCAACCCAATCGAGACTTCGCGGATTTTATTCGGGCCAAAACGCGAGCCCGGGCGATAGCTGACAGTCCAGTCCATCGGCATGCCATAAAGGACTGCTTTCGACTCTTCATAATTCGGATGGCTTTTAATGAACACTTTTCCTGAATAAGTTTCGTCAAAGCGCATCTTATTCACCCGTCAAATCTTTCACAAATTTCGGCAAAACGAATGCCGCGTTGTGCAATTCCGGCGTGTAATATTTTGTTTCGATGTCGTGGAACCGTTCAGCCGGCACTTCCAGCGGGTTGTATTTTTTCGAGCCGATCGTGAACGACCACAAGCCGCTTGGGTATGTTGGGATGTTCGCAAGATAAAGTTTCGTAATCGGGAAGATCTCTCTGACGTCGCTTTGGACTTGTTTGATCAAGTCCGGCGTGAACCACGGGTTGTCCGATTGTGCCACGAAGATGCCGTCTTCCTTCAAGGCTTTCGAGATGCCAGCGTAGAAGCCTTTCGAGAACAAATTCACTGCCGGCCCGACCGGTTCAGTCGAATCGACCATGATGACGTCGAATTCGTTTTCCGACTCTGCGATGTGCATGAAGCCGTCGCCGACGATTACTTCAACGCGTGCATCTTCCAAACCGGATGCGATCGATGGCAAGAATTTCTTCGAGTACTCGATGACTTTTCCGTCGATATCGACAAGCGTCGCTTTCTTGACAGAAGGGTGTTTCAGGATTTCACGGATGACGCCGCCGTCTCCGCCTCCAACAACTAATACGTTCTCCGGGTTCGGGTGCGTGAACAACGGGACGTGCGCCACCATTTCGTGATAGACGAACTCGTCTTTTTCAGAAGTCATAACCATGCCGTCCAAGAACAACATATTGCCCCATTCGGCTGTTTCAGCCATTTCTAAATATTGGAAATCCGTTTGTTCTGTATGAAGCGTTTTATTGATTTTCATTGTGATGCCGAAGTTTTCAGTTTGTTTTTCGGTATACCAGAATCCTGCCATGTATAATCAAACTCCTTTATTTATCAGATTGAAATCACTTTACAAAGTATAAGTGTTTTCCGCAAAAGTGCAATACTCTTTTCCGCCACTTTTCTTTACCCGATTTGGCGTGGACTATTCATGGCGAATGCGGACCTTACCTACTTAGAAGACTTAACCCGGATTCTGTTTTCATGCATGCAAAAAGGCTTTCTGCAAAGGGAATCGATTCCCTGCACAGAAAACCTTTTTGGCCTGATGGGCGCGGAGAAAGTGACATGAGGCATTGGGCTTGGGTTTGTCGCAATGGCTCATAGCACTTGCCCGCTATCAGGTGTCCTAGCTTTCTAGTTGAAAAGCTGTACTCTCAGTTTACTTTTTTTTCGGCTCAACTTCAACTGCCGGAAGAACCGAATTTCATCTTTCACATTTCGTTCAAAAATCCAGCCTTATTGTGACAAATCATTGTGCAATTGTTCCAGGCTGCGTTCCCACATTTCAGGGTTGTGGGTCTTCAAATACTCGGCGAGCACTTTTTTCGACGGTGCGTCCATATGGTCGACGATGATTTTCCGCTTCATCGACTTATCCATCAAATTGACGTGATCCGCCAAAATTTTATAGCCTCGCCGCTTCTCGCGGTTGACGACCATTTCACATGCGGTGACGCCGGCATAATAAGGGCCTGCCGGATTGAAGTCGATCGTGATCCACACGAGCCAATAATCTTTTCCGCCTGCGGAATCTTCGCGGTTGGTCGTGAATTTGATGCCGCGTTCCGTCTGGCTTCTCGCATGCATCGCGCCGATATCAAGCACCGCGTCTTGTTCTTCGACGTCGATGATGAGCGGTGACACGTTCTCAAGTGACAAGGAACCGATGCCGTAGCCTTTGTGCCCGTCTGTCGGATCGTCTTTTATAATAGTGAATCCCAATTTCTTTTTGGGCTTTTCTTCATTTGCCATTTGTACAATTCCTCCATTCTGATATGATAAGCCTAACATCCAATGAAAAGGAGCTGCATCCATTATGCCATACGTAACTGTAAAAATGCTCGAAGGCCGCACAGACGAGCAAAAACGCGCACTCGTCGAAAAGGTCACTGCCGCTGTATCCGAAACAATCGATGCCCCGCCAGAAAAGGTTTTTGTATTCCTCGAAGATTTGAAGAAAAGCGAATACGCGGTCAACGGCAAGCTGTTGAACGACGAGTAGGCAAAAACTCCCCGAGGGGAGTTTTTTTTATGCGCAAACGAATGAGCTCACTTCACGAAAGCTTCAATTGCTCGAGTTCGTCGAGAAAGCGATAGGCTTCTTCGATTTCAGTTTCGGTGAAGTTAAGTTTGCCTTTGACGCTATGTAATTTAGCGATCTGTTCGCCGCGCTCTAGATGGCCGAAGTATAAA
>NZ_JAPEHT010000035.1 GCF_028823615.1 Planococcus sp. A6 | reverse complement strand
TCTTTTTTGTATTGTTTTTGTAAACATATACCTTGGCTTTTCGAAAAGATGTGGCGTCCGGTATAATGGAATAAACTATGAATGAAAATGTGAGGATGTAAAGATTATGACTCAAAGACGTCCAGTGGTGGATGCATTATTGGAATTTCAGAGAAGACGGCCGATTTCGTTTCATGTCCCTGGCCATAAAAATGGTTTGCTATCGGGTTTGCCGAAAGAATTAAAAGCGGCACTCGCCTATGATGTGACGGAGCTGGAGGGCCTTGACGATTTACATGCCCCTAACGCGGCAATCAAGGAAGCAGAAGGCCTGCTGTCAGACGCATACGGTTCAAAAAAAAGCTATTTTCTAGTGAACGGGTCAACGTCAGGAAATCTTGCGATGATCCATGCGGTCTGCGGAGAAGGAGACCTGGTGATTGTGCAGCGTAACTCGCATAAATCGATCTTCCATGCGCTTGAACTGGCCCATGTAAAACCAGTTTACGTAGCGCCTGAATGGGATGAGGCGTCCAAAAGCGCTGCAGCTGTCGCCCTTTCTTCAATAGTGGCTGCCATAGATGAATATCCGGAAGCGAAAGCCGTCGTTTTGACATATCCAAGTTATTACGGTGTAGCTTCTGCTGAGCTAGAAGCAATTATTGAATTTTGCCATGAACGTAGGATCCCAGTCCTGGTCGATGAAGCACATGGGGCACACTTAGCAGCGGGTGAGCCGTTTCCTGTGAGTGCATTGGCATATGGAGCAGATGTGGTGGTTCAGTCTGCGCATAAAACTTTACCGGCTATGACAATGGGCTCGTATCTTCATATAGCAGGAGAGCTGGTAGAGGAAAGAATGATCGGGAAGTATTTGCGAATTTTTCAATCGAGCAGTCCTTCCTATCCCATTATGGCGTCTCTGGATGACGCGAGGGCATATATCCAAAATTACTCTGTTCACGATAAGCGCGATTTTCTCGAAAAACGCCTTTATTTCATTTCCAGCATCAGTCGGATTCCTTCTCTTGAAGTAGTGGAGACGGATGACCCGCTGAAGTTATTGCTGCGGGTCGAAAATAGAGGGGGCTTTCAGCTGAAAGAGGCATTGGAACAGACTGGTGTTTATGTGGAATTGGCGGATCTTTTCCAGGTGCTTTTGATCTTGCCGCTGTCAAAACCTTGGCATGCATATCCGTATGCAGAAATACGCAGCCGCATCAAAGAAGCTGTGCAAAATATGCGGCTATTGGAGAAGCTTGCTCCAAATTTCCGTCCTGGCTATCCCAAACCGGTGACAGTGCCTGAGCTGTCGTTCGAGGAAGTGGATTTATCTGTGCAGGAATGGGTGCCTTACACAAGGGCGATCGGGCGGATCTCGTCGGCGATGGTGACGCCTTATCCGCCCGGCATTCCGCTCGTAACGGCAGGGGAGAAGTGGACTGTCGAAAAAGTGGAGGAGCTTTCGGATTATCTAGGGGCTGGTGCGGAGATCCAAGGGGAACATCGCTTGTCGGAAAAGCTGGTTTCAGTTATCCCGTGGTGAGTAGAACGAACGCTTGGGTGGTATACAATAGCATATGCGAAAGCGAATGTGGGGGTAATAGTATGGAACAAGAAAAGTACGCAATTATCGATATTGGCTCGAATACCATCCGATTGGTCATTTATACGCGGGATAAGAGCGGGCGTTTTTCAGAAAGTGAGAACGTCAAAGCGGTTGCCCGTCTTCGCAATTATTTAACGGATGATAATACGCTCTCAGAAGAAGGTATACAAGTATTGATTGATACCTTGAAGAGCTTTCAGGAAGTCACACGCCACCATCAGCTCGAAGCGATTAAATGCGTGGCGACGGCTGCTGTGCGGCAGGCCAAGAACCAGGAAGCCATTATCCAGCGCGTCGGTGAGGAGACGGATTTTACGATGCGCATTCTATCGGAATACGAAGAAGCGCATTACGGTTATTTGGCTGTGGTCAATTCGATGTCATACAAAAGCGGCATTACGGTCGATATCGGCGGTGGCAGTACGGAACTGACTTTATTTGAAGGCCGTGAACTCATTCATTTCCATAGTTTTCCGTTTGGTGCCTTATCGCTGAAGAAGCAGTTTATCGAAGGAGACACCCCGAAAAATAGTGAACTAAAGGCATTGCGGGAGTTTCTCGAAACTCAGTTTTTGACACTCGACTGGATTGAAGGGAATAAATTGCCGTTAATCGGGATTGGAGGCAGTGCGCGGAACTTGGCACAGATTCACCAAGAGAAAATCGACTATCCACTTTCCGGGGTCCATCAGTACACGATGAAGCGGAAAGAAGTAGAAGAGATAAATAAATGGCTGGGATCGATAAAATTTGACGATTTGCAGCGAGTGGAAGGATTGTCGAGTGACCGGGCAGATATCATACTTCCGGCAGTGGAAGTGTTCAATTGCCTGATGGAATTGATCGGTTCTGAGCTTTTTGCCTTGAGCCGAAAAGGGCTTCGGGATGGCGTGTTTTATGAGGAAATGACCAAAGATTTCGAGATGCCGGTGTTTCCGAACGTCATTGAGGAAAGTTTCTACGATTTGGCGATCGACTACGACATCAATTTGACGCACGCGATCCATGTGACTAATAGCTCCTTGATGATCATCAGAGAGTTAGTAGATGAAGGATTTCTTGAATTGTCCGAGAGCGATCATCGATGGGTCCGTCTCGGTAGCTCTATGTACAATCTCGGTTCGTATATCGATTCCGAATCAAGCAACCAGCATACATTCTACCTGCTGGCTAACCGGACTATTGATGGACTCTTGCATAAAGAACGCATCATTGTCGCCTTGCTCGCTTCTTATAAAAATAAGAACTTGTTTAAACGCAACGCAGCGCTTTATAAAGACTGGTTTACGGAAGAAGAGCTGGATAAATTCAATATCATGGGAGCAGTCATTAAATTCGCCTACAGCTTGAATGCGACTAAACGCGATATTGTCAAAGACATTCAAATAGAAGACCAAAAAGAAGAGCTTATTTTCTCTATCCAATGCCGGGAAGACTGGAAACCGGAGCAATACCAGGTCGAAAAGCAGAAAAAGCATTTGGAGAAGTTATTGAAGAAAACGATCACCGTCCACTTTCATGAATGAATGAAACCTGAGGGGGAGTTTTGCCGTGGGAAAGAAAAAGGAAGACATGATCCAGTTGAACAATCCTTCTTATTACAATAACCGCGAATTGAGTTGGCTGGCGTTCAATGAACGGGTGTTGCAAGAAGCGCTTGACCCGCGCAATCCGCTGCTCGAAAAGCTTAAGTTCCTGGCGATTTTCAGTTCCAATTTGGATGAGTTTTTCATGGTCCGTGTGGCGGGACTACAGGACCAAGTGAAGGTGGGCTTTAATAAGCCAGAAAATAAGGCCGGGATGACGCCAAAGCAGCAATTGCATGAAATTGCCTTGAAAAACCATCAATTAGTGAATTTGCAATATGACACCTTGCGTAAAATATTGTACCCCAAGCTTCAGAGAGAACATGTTCATTTTCTGAAAGTAAGGGAATTGAATGATTCACAGCGTGAGGCTTTGGAGACTTATTTTGATGAGCATATTTTTCCGGTGTTGACTCCGATGGCGATCGATGCCTATCGTCCGTTCCCTATGTTATTGAATAAAAGCATCAATCTGGCAGTAGTGTTGGAAGACGCAGCCAAAGAAGCAGATTCTGAACAGCGGACGCGAACAGCCATCGTGCAATTGCCTGCGATGCTTGAGCGATTTGTCCAATTGCCGGAAAACGGCGGATTGCGGAAGTTATTGCTGCTCGAAGACGTCATCGGTTTCTTTATCGGCAAGCTGTTTCATGGCTATGAAGTCAAATCGACGACTGCGTTCCGCATCACCCGCAATGCGGATATGACGATACACGAAGAAGGCGCGCGCGACTTGCTCAAGGAAATCGAAGAAGAGTTGAGGAAGCGCAAATGGGGCGCTGCCGTTCGCCTCGAAGTGCAAAAAGATGGCTTGGATCCCGTTATTTTGGACTATTTGATGGATGAGTTGGAAGTGCATCCGAAAGACGTCTATGAAATTGATGGATTTCTGGATTTGACGGTGTTTTTCAGTTTTTACAAAAAGATGGCCCCAATATGGGAGCATTTGGTCTACGAGGGGAAGATTTCGCAATTGCCGGCGGGGATGGAGAACGGCAAGGCGATTTTTGCGAAAGTTGCCGATGAAGATGTTTTTTTGCATCATCCGTATGAATCGTTCGAGCCGGTCGTCGAGTTTATTTCGGAAGCGGCGGATGACACTGATGTGCTCGCCATCAAACAGACCTTGTACCGTGTCAGCGGGGATTCCCCGGTGATCAATGCCTTGAAGCGGGCAGCGGAAAACGGCAAGCAAGTAACGGTGCTTGTCGAATTGAAGGCACGTTTTGATGAGGAAAACAACGTGCACTGGGCGAAAGAACTTGAAAAAGCGGGCTGCCATGTTATTTACGGGATGACCCATTTAAAGACCCATAGCAAGATCACTCTTGTGGTGCGGAAAAAACAAGGGCGCATCGAGCGTTTTGTCCATCTTGGGACCGGCAATTACAACGACCAGACGGCAAAAATCTATACCGATATGAGCTTATTTACCTCGAAAAAGGAAATCGGTGTCGATGCGACAAATTTCTTCAATTACTTGAGCGGCTACACGGAAAAGCCAGAATTCCATTATTTATCGGTGGCGCCGTTTTCGATCAGGAAAGATATTCTTCATTTGATCGATTCCGAAATTCGGTACGAGAAAAAGTACGGCAATGGCCATATTGTGGCTAAAATGAACTCGTTGACGGATAAGAGCATCATCATCAAGCTGTACGAAGCGTCGCGTGCCGGGGTGAAAATCGATTTGATCGTCCGGGGAATTTGCTGCTTGCGCCCAGGGATCCCGGGAGTGAGCGACAATATTCGCGTGCGCAGCATTGTCGGGCGCCTGCTCGAACATAGCCGTGTGTATTATTTCCATCAAAACGGCAAAGAAAAAACTTTTTTGTCCTCTGCGGATATGATGACGAGGAACCTGAACAACCGCATTGAAATCCTTTTCCCGATTCTCGATAAGCAGGTGAAAGGGCAGGTGTGGGATATTCTTGAGCTCGGGCTGAGGGATAATGTCAAAGCCCGTGAACAGGACGAGGAAGGCAATTATGGCTATGTCCGGCGAATCGAAGGGCAAGCGGTGATCGATAGCCAAATGGAACTGTTCGAGCGCGCATACCAAGTGGCGGAAGACGAGGAATAAGGTCTAAAGGAAGTTGTGGAACAGCCCATTTTTGCGTTATAGTGGGTAAGGTTTTAGTTAAAAGACAAGGGAACAGGTGAAAATATGAGTTATTTTATTACGCTAGAAGGCGGCGAAGGGTCGGGAAAAACGACGGCCTTGGCGAAGCTGGCAGAGCGACTGGTCGCTGATGGGTTTGAAGTGGTGACGACGCGTGAACCGGGAGGCATTGAAATCGCAGAGAAAATTCGCGAAGTCATCTTGGACCGGACGCATACGGCGATGGACGCCCGTACCGAAGCGTTATTATATGCAGCGGCGCGGCGCCAGCATTTGGTGGAACGTGTGCTGCCGGCGCTTCAGGCAGGGAAAATCGTTCTTTGCGACCGTTTTGTCGACAGCAGCCTCGCTTATCAGGGGCACGCACGCGGGCTTGGCCTGGACAATGTGCTGGCAATCAATGAATTCGCTATCGAAGGACATATGCCTGAATTGACGCTATATTTTGATGTCAATCCGAAAACGGGGCTTGCGCGCATCGACCTCGATCAAGGACGTGAATTCAATCGCCTAGACGAGGAGTCACTGGCGTTTCATTACAAAGTAAGAGAAGGCTATTTGCTATTGCTCGGCCGCTACCCGGAACGCATGCAGCTTATCAATGCAGAAAATGAGTTGGATGAAGTGGTGGCGGATGCGTATGAAGCATTGCAGCGCTTCTTGGCTGAAAAACAATAATGGATTGCCGGCAGTCCTGTTCGTTAAGGGCTGTTTTTTCATGGACTGAATCAACGGCTTTGTGCATAAAGTCATGAATTTTTCGCATTGCCTAAAGGAAAGATGTGACGGCACGTTCGCCGTTCGTGTTATACTAATACATAGAGAAGCAACCAAAAAAGGAGTGAGTGCTGATGAAACTCGTCGTTGCAGTGGTACAGGATCAAGACAGTAACCGCTTATCCAATGCGTTGACGAAAAATGATTTCCGGGCTACCAAGCTTGCCAGTACGGGAGGGTTCTTGCGCTCAGGAAATACCACCTTTTTAATCGGGGTCGACGATAGCCGTGTCCCGAAATTGATGGATTTGATCCGCGACAATTGCCGCGCGCGTGAACAGATGGTGGCGCCGGTTTCCCCGATGGGCGGAAATGCGGATTCCTATATACCGTATCCGGTCGAAGTGGAAGTGGGCGGGGCAACGATTTTTGTCTTGCCAATCGAACAGTTCCAACAATTTTAAGGAGCAGCTTGGCTGTTTCTTCGTCCGCACTACCCGTGATCCATCTGGAACACGGGATTTTTTACAAAGTTTGAAGGTGGAATCATGCACAAGACCATAGAAGAATTGCACGAGATGCAGCCGGTTGTGTTAAAACGGCTGCAAGGGGCGTATGCCAATGACCGTCTGGCCCATGCGTATCTACTCGAAGGGCCATCGGGTTCCGGAAAAAAGGAACTGACGCATTTTTTTGTCAAATTATTATTATGTGAAACACCGATTGATAATGTTCCATGTGAAACATGCCGCAGCTGTAAATTGTATGAAAGCGGCAATCACCCGAATATTTTATTCATAGAACCGGATGGCCAGAATATCAAAATCGACCAGATCCGCGATTTGATTTATACGATGAATAAGACAGCGCTCAACAGTGGGCGTAAGATCTACGTGATCGAGCAGGCGGACCGGATGAATAATTCCTCTGCCAACGCCTTGCTGAAGTTTTTGGAAGAACCGGAAGCGAATGTAACCGCGTTGTTGCTAACGGAGCGCTTGAATGCCATCATGAGCACGATCCGCTCACGCTGCCAGCTGCTGTCATTCCAGCCGCTGTCACGACCGAAGCTGATGGAGCGCTTGATGGCGGATGGCATGACGGGGTCGATGGCGGCGACGGTGAGTATGCTGACACAAAGCGAGCAGGAAGCGAAGCGACTCAGCGAGGAAGAGCAGTTTGCCGATGAACGGAAACTGGTGTTGAAGCTGGTCGAGACGGTCGGGGGCAATGTCCACGAGGCATTACTTTTGATCCAATCTGATTGGCTGCCCTTGTTCAAGGAGAAAGAAGATGCCGAAAGAGGGCTCGACATGTTATTATTTGCATATCGGGACATCGCGACAGTGAAAGCGGGTCTTGAAACTGCACGCACGTATCCGGACATGGAAGAAACTTGGAAGCAGATGGCGCTTCAACGTTCGTTCGATGTATTGTCCAAGCAGCTGCAGGCAGTGCTACAAGCCAAACAGCAATTGCCGCGCAATATGAACCGGACACTGTTGATGGAGCAATTAATGCTAAATCTGCAGGAGGGGTAAAAAAGTGTATAAAGTAATAGGAGTCCGCTTCAAGAAAGCGGGTAAAATATATTATTTCGATCCAGGCGAAGCACTGATCGAAAAAGACGATTATGTCATTGTGGAAACAGCACGGGGCATCGAATACGGCAAAGTGGTCGTTCCCGTGAAAGAAGTGGGCGAGAACGATGTTGTTCTGCCGCTAAAGCAAGTGGTTCGCGCCGCCACTGAACGCGACCGCCTGCAAGTGGATGAAAACCGCTCAGAAGCAGAGCGCGCGTTTGAAGTCGGGACGGAGAAAATCGAATCTCACCGCTTGGACATGAAGTTAGTCGATGTGGAATACACATTCGATCGCAATAAGGTCATTTTCTATTTCACCGCAGAAGGCCGTGTCGATTTCCGTAATTTGGTGAAAGACTTGGCGTCGATTTTCCGTACGCGCATCGAACTCCGCCAGATCGGCGTGCGTGACGAGGCGAAGATGCTTGGCGGCATCGGGCCATGCGGTCGCATGCTGTGTTGTTCGACTTTCCTTGGCGATTTTGAGCCAGTGTCGATCAAGATGGCGAAAGACCAGAACCTGTCGTTGAATCCGTCGAAGATTTCAGGGCTGTGCGGCCGTTTGATGTGCTGCCTGAAATACGAGAACGATGAATACGAACAGGCGAAAAAGGAAATGCCGGATATCGGCGCACGCGTCGAGACGCCAGATGGCAACGGCCGCGTCGTCAGCTTGAACTTGCTTGAAAGAGTATTGAAAATCCGCCTGGCTGAACAAGATCAGACGCTGGAATATACATTGGATGAAATCATGAACCAAGGGACGAGAGCGTGAGGTGGTGGTATCAGTGAAAGAAAAGAACTTTTTGGATACGGTCATGGATTTTGAACAGCAATTGGAATCGATGCAAGAGCAGTTCCGTGATTTGAAAACAGTAGTAGCGAGGACGATGGAAGAGCACCATGCGCTGCAACTGGAAAATCACCATTTGCGTGCCCGCCTCGATGAACTGAACGAAAAGGTGCCGGAACCGGAAAAAGTCGACCCGGTCAAATTAAAAAAAGCCGTCATGGATATCGGCGAAGGCTACGATAACTTGGCGCGCCTTTACCACGAAGGCTACCACGTCTGCAATGTCCATTTCGGCAGCTCCAGAAAAGGCGACGACTGCTTGTTTTGTTTATCTTTCCTGAATAAGCAGAACTGACAAAGAAAAGCCGAAACGGCCGTTTTGGCAAGGCAAGCACAATATAGAAATAGAACCACCAGGCTTCCGACACTCCGTGTGGCGGCAGCCTTTTATTATGGCAGGAGTGAACGATATGTTAACAGATGACGAACGGCTGGATTATTTGCTGGCGGAAAACTTGCGCATCATCCAGAGCCCGTCGGTATTTTCCTTTTCCTTGGACGCGGTGCTGTTGGCGCGTTTTGCCTATGTGCCGAAAAAGCGTGGCCGCATTGTCGATTTATGCACGGGCAATGGGGCGATTCCGTTGTTTTTGAGCGCCCGCACCGAATCTAGCATCACAGGCGTCGAATTGCAGCCCCGCCTGGCTGGGATGGCGCGCCGCAGCATCGAATTCAACGGCCTCGATGGACAGATCGACATTATCGAAGGCGACGTGAAAGAAATTCCTGCGCAGCTCGGCTACGAGAAATTCGATACGGTCACCTGCAATCCACCGTATTTCCCGGCGCATGACATGAGCGATAAAAACTTAAGCGAACACATGGCGATTGCGCGCCACGAACTGCACCTGACATTGGACGAAGCGGTACGGTCTGCGAGCCAGTTATTGAAGCAAGGCGGCAAAGCGGCGTTTGTGCATCGTGCGGGAAGATTGATCGATATCATGGCAGCGATGCGCAACAACCGCTTGGAGCCAAAACGCATCCGGCTTGTCTACCCGAAAGCGGGCAAAGAAGCGAATACTTTATTGATTGAAGGCATCAAGGATGGCAAACCGGATTTGAAAGTATTGCCGCCTTTGATCGTTTACGGAGACGACGGCGAATACACGGAAGAAGTGCGAGGTTTGCTGTATGGAAGTGAACAATGAGCATTATTTCTACGTGCTTGAATGCGGAGATGGGTCGTATTATGCGGGATATACAAATGATTTAAAGAAACGCTTGGCCAAGCATGAAAGCGGGAAAGGCGCAAAATATACGCGCTCCCGCGGCCCGTTGACGCTCCTTTACCACGAAATGTACGAAACAAAGCCAGAAGCGATGAAAGCGGAATACGCCTTCAAACAATTGAGCAAGGCGGAAAAAATCGCCTATATTCAGGACGGAAAGGCGGAACGGACATGAAATCACAGAAAAGTTTCAGTGGCGAACAAACGACGCTTTATTTAGTGGCGACACCGATCGGAAATTTGGAAGACATGACGGTGCGTGCGCTGCGGCTGTTAAAAGAAGTGGACGTCATTGCGGCGGAAGATACACGCAACACCAAGAAGCTTTGCAATTATTTTTCCATCGATACCCCGCTAGTCAGCTATCATGAACACAACCAGGACAGCGGGGGAGAGAAAATTCTCCGCTATTTGGCGGAAGGTAAGTCGGTGGCACTGGTCAGCGATGCCGGCATGCCGTGCATTTCAGATCCAGGGGAAGACATCGTGAAAAAAGCGGTCGAGGCAGGCTATCCGGTCGTCCCGGTGCCGGGTGCAAATGCAGCACTCAGCGCATTGATCGCTTCTGGAATCACTCCGCAGCCGTTCCTGTTTTACGGGTTCCTATCGCGCAATAAGAAAGCGCGTCAGGCGGAACTCGAAAAATTGAGCCAGAAAGAAGAAACGCTGCTGTTTTACGAAGCGCCGCATCGTTTGAAAGATAGTTTGAAAAACCTGATGGCGGTATTTGGCGGTGAGCGCCGGATTGTATTGGCCAGGGAAGTGACCAAAAAATTTGAGGAATTTCTGCGCGGAAACTTAGAAGAAGCCGTCGCTTGGGCGGAGTCGAATGAAATCCGCGGCGAATTCTGCTTGGTGGTTGAAGGCAATCCGGAGCCCGACGCGCTCGAAGTGGATGAGTGGTGGAAAGAACTAACATACGAACAGCATGTCACCCAGTTGATGGAACAAAAACAAATTTCTTCAAAAGAAGCGATCAAGGAAGCAGCAAAAGCGCGCGGCCTGCCGAAGCGGGATGTATACGAAGCATTCCATAAAGACTGAATCGAGCCCATAAAAAAAAGCCGGTGTGCATAGGCACGCCGGTTTTTTATTTCTTCAAATTGCTTTGGATTTCTTTGACAAGCTGCTCCGCGCCTTCTGGGCTTAGGATCAATTTGCCGCCAACCAATTGCATGTTCTCATCGGAAACTTCACCAGTTACCGCACATGTCATATTTGGCATATATTTTTTCAAGATAATTTTGTCGTCGTCGACATAAATCTCCAACGCGTCTTTCTCTGCGATTCCTAGCGTACGGCGCAATTCAATCGGAATAACTACGCGGCCCAGTTCATCCACTTTACGTACAATACCAGTCGATTTCATAATCATTAGCCCCTTTCAATTTTAGCGGCAGAATTCGTCAAAATTCGACATTTACCACTTCTTGTCATAAATCATACCAAGTAATGTCAATTAGGTCAATAAAAAACTATGGATTTCATAATAAATTTTGGGTTATTGAGGCAAATACCCATTATTTCGTTATTTTTTTGCCAATTATTTTCCTGTAACCCTATTTTGGGAGGAAGCTCCAATTCTGGAATTCGGCTTTTCCTTGCAGGAGGAAACATTGTACAAAATTCGTGACTTCGTTAAAATAAAGGATATACAAAAAAACTGGAGGAATTTTTCGTGACTGCCAAGAACAAGACATTTTACCTGACGACTCCCATTTACTATCCGAGCGGAAAATTCCATATCGGGACGGCTTACACGACCGTTGCATCCGACGCTATGGCGCGTTATAAACGCCTGCGCGGCTTCGATGTCCGTTTTTTGACGGGCATGGACGAGCACGGCCAGAAAATCGAAGAAAAAGCCCGCGAAGCCGGCAAAGAACCACAAGTCTTTGTCGATGAGATGGCTGAGGCGGCGAAAAAAGTATGGGAAGTCATGGACATTAGCTATGACGATTTTATCCGTACGACAGAAGCCCGCCATAAGGAAGGGGTGGAGAAAATCTTCCAAACCTTCCTCGACAATGGCGACATCTACAAAGGAGAATACGAAGGCTGGTATTGCACGCCTTGCGAATCCTTCTTCACTGAATCGCAGCTTGAAGATGGCAATTGCCCGGATTGCGGACGCCCGGTGCATAAAGTGAAAGAAGAATCGTATTTCTTCAATATGAAAAAGTACGCAGACCGCTTGCTTGATTATTACGACAAGCATGTCGAATTCATCGAACCGGAATCGCGCAAAAATGAAATGGTCAATAATTTCATTAAGCCGGGCCTTGAAGATTTGTCGGTTTCGCGGACTTCATTCGACTGGGGCATCCCGGTTCCTGGAGATCCGAAGCATGTCATCTATGTATGGGTCGACGCGTTGTCGAATTACATCACGTCACTCGGCTACGGTTCGAATGACGATGCCGATTTCAATAAATACTGGCCGGCGGACGTCCACGTCGTCGGAAAAGACATCGTGCGCTTCCATACGATCTATTGGCCAATCTTCCTGATGGCGCTTGACTTGCCATTGCCGAAGAAAGTCTTCGCACATGGCTTTATCATGATGAAAGACGGCAAAATGTCCAAATCCAAAGGCAATGTTGTCTATCCGGAAATGCTCGTGGAGCGTTATGGGCTGGATGCGGCGCGTTATTTCCTCTTGCGCGAACTGCCATTTGGATCCGACGGCGTGTTCTCGCCAGAATCTTTTGTCGAGCGTACCAATTACGACTTGGCGAACGATCTCGGCAACTTGCTGAACCGCACCGTTTCAATGATCAATAAATATTTTGACGGCACAGTGCCGCAAGTCGACGGTTTCAAGACCGACTTCGACGAGACTTTGCAGACGGTTGCAAAAAACACCGTCGCTATCTACGAAGAACATATGGAAAAGATGCAGTTCAGCCTTGTGCTAAGCGAAGTGTGGACATTGATTTCCCGCACCAATAAATACATCGATGAAACGCAGCCGTGGGTATTGGCGAAAGATGATGGCGACCGCACGCAGCTCGCGTCGGTCATGGCGCATCTCGCGGAAAGCTTGCGCATGACAGCCGTTATGCTGCAGCCGTTCTTGCCAAATGCACCAAAGCAGATCATCGAACAGCTCGGCCTTACTCCAGAATTCCTCGAATGGCAGACATTAGAGTCATTCGGCGCGATTCCTGCAGGTACGACCGTCGTGAAAAAAGGCACGCCGATTTTCCCGCGTCTCGAAGTGGAGCCGGAAGTGGCGTATATCCGCGATCAAATGCGCGGAGGAACCGCTCCGAAAGAAGAGCCTGCCCAAACCGTTCCTGAAAAGCCGGACACCCCTGAGATTACGATTGAGGATTTCATGAAAGTGGATTTGCGCGTAGCGACGGTTACGGCATGCGAACCGGTGAAGAAGACCGATAAGCTGTTGAAGCTGCAAGTGGACATGGGCTATGAAACACGCCAAGTCGTCTCCGGCATCGCTGAGCATTACAAGCCGGCTGAACTTGTCGGCCAAAAAGTCATCATTGTCGCCAACTTGAAACCAGTCAAGCTGCGCGGTGAATTATCGCAAGGCATGATTCTCGCCGGACAGCAAAATGGCTACTTGACCATCGCTTCCGTAGACCAAAAGTTACCGAACGGCACACAAGTTAAGTAAATATTCATGTGACAGCCTGCTCAGTTGAGTAGGCTGTTTTTTTACGTTTAAGGACTTAATGACTATGAAAACAGCTGAAAATGACGAAATGACTTCAAAACATCATGTTTTGTAATCCAAATGTAATATGGCTGTGAAGAAAGAAATGGCCTCAACCCGTACAATGTAACCTATGTGAAGGAGACTGATGAAGATGTATATCGATACCCATGTCCATTTAAACGCCGATCAATACGACGAAGATTTGCAGGAAGTCATTGATCGCGCGCTAAACAGCAAGGTGGAGAAAATGGTCGTCATCGGTTTTGACCGGAAAACGATCAAACGCGCCATTGAATTGGCTGAGCAATATGACTTTATCTATGCCGTCGTCGGCTGGCATCCTGTCGATGCGATCGATTGCACAGATGAAGACCTCGAATGGATCGAACAATTGGCTGCGCACGAAAAAGTGGTCGGCATTGGCGAAACCGGCCTCGATTACCATTGGGATAAATCACCGAGAGATATCCAACAACAAGTATTCCGCAAGCAGATCCAACTCGCGAAACGCGTCAAGTTGCCAATCATCATCCATAACCGGGAAGCGACAGAAGACGTGCTGACGATTTTGCGCGAGGAAGATGCACAAGAAGTCGGCGGTGTTATGCATTGCTTCGGCGGCAGCGTTGAAACGGCGCAAGAGAGCATTAAGATGAATTTCATGATCTCACTCGGCGGACCTGTAACATTCAAAAACGCCAAAAAGCCAAAAGAAGTGGCTGCTGAAATTCCCCTGGAACATTTGATGATCGAAACCGACGCCCCTTATCTCGCACCGCATCCTTACCGCGGCAAGCGCAATGAACCTTCCTACGTGCCACTTGTGGCGGAAGAGATCGCCCGTTTGAAAGAACTGCCGGTCGAAACGGTAGCGGAAGCCACAACTGAAAATGCAAAACGATTCTACAAATTGTCATAAATGCTGGTTAATTAAGAAAACATATGCGTTGACACGAAAGTGGGACGCGCCTATAATCACTCAGGTGTATAAAGGAGGAGTTATTTTTGACAAAAGAGGCAAATAATACCAACAACAATAAATCATTTAAAGGGAAGTCGGTTGCGATCAGCATTGCAACGGTTCTGTTGTTCGCAGCTGTATTGGCTTTCGCAATTTTCGAAGGCACTAAAAATACGGTGACGATTACAGCGAACGGGGAAACCGAAGAAATCCGCACCCACGCTGAAACGGTTGGCGATGTATTGGACGAAAAGGCGATTGAAGTCGGGAAAGACGATTTCCTCAGCCATTCAGCCGATACGAAGATCGAAGGCGATGCCGCGATCGAATGGGATGAAGCTGAACAATACGCAGTAACAGTTGACGGAGAAACCCGTTCAGCGTGGACGACTGAGAACACCGTTGCCGCTATTTTGGAAAAAGCGGAAATTGAAGTAACAAAGCACGACAAAGTTAGTCCTGCATTAGATGAGACTGTCGATGAAGATACAATGATCGACGTAGAGAAAGCGTATGAAGTAACCATCGTGGATGGCGGAAAAGACAAAAAAGTCTGGTCCACTTCGACTACGGTCGCTGACTTTTTAAAACAGCATAGTGTTGAACTAAGCAAACTTGACCGTGTAGAACAGGATATGGATGAACTCGTTCTTCCTAACTCGAAAGTCGAGGTCGTGCGTGTAGAAAAAGTCACCGATGTAGTGGAAGACGCTGTGAAGTATGCAGTGGAAACGAGAAAAGATTCTTCCCTTTTGAAAGGCAGCGAAAAACTTGTCCAAAAAGGGCAGAACGGATTGGTTAAGAAAACTTACGAAGTCGTGAAAGAAAACGGCAAAGAAGTAAAACGTGAATTGAAAAAAGAAAAAGTCGTCAAAGAACCGAAACAGCAGATCTTGGCTGTCGGCACGAAAACAGTCGTAGCGAGCGTTTCGCGCGGCACAGCGAAAAAAGAAACAGTTGCGCCTAAACAAGCATCAGCGAAAAAAGAAGCGGCGCCAGTGAAAAAAGCTTCGGCACCGGCGAAGAAAGCTGCAGCTCCAAAAGTGGTAGCAAAAGCCCCTGCAAAAGCGAAAGCCGCACCACAGCCAGCGAAAAAAGAAGCTGCTTCTGAACCTACAGGCGGCAAGGAATTCTATGTCTCGGCAACAGCTTACACGGCTAGCTGCACAGGCTGCTCTGGCATTACGGCAACGGGCATCAACTTGAAAGCGAACCCGGGCCTTAAAGTGATCGCAGTTGACCCAACCGTCATTCCGCTAGGTTCAAAAGTATGGGTAGAAGGCTACGGCAATGCCATTGCAGGCGATACAGGCGGGGCGATCAAAGGCAACAAGATCGATTTGTTCATGCCGAACCGTTCCGATGCCATCGCATTCGGGCGCAAGCAAGTGAAAGTTAAAATCCTCAACTAATCGAATACGGTATTATATAGAAAGAAAAGCTTTCCCGGAGTGTCGGGAAAGCTTTTTACATGTTTGCCGGAAGCGCGGTAAACTGGATGAGATCTGCAGAAACGAGGGATAGGCCATGAAGATACAAGAAGTGATTGTAGTCGAAGGAAAAGATGATACAGTGGCGATTAAGCGGGCTGTGGGCGCCGATACGATCGAAACGAACGGTTCCGCCATCTCCAGCGAGACTTTGCGGCGCATTATGCATGCCCAGGAGAAGCGGGGCGTCATCGTCTTCACCGATCCCGATTATCCGGGGAGGCGGATTCGTGCTATTATTGAAGAACACGTGCCGCATGCCAAGCACGCCTTTTTGGCGAAAGAAAAAACCATCGCCAAAAACGGAAAAGGGCTCGGCATTGAACATGCCAGTGATGAAGATATCCGCCAGGCGTTAGAGGCGGTCTATACGCCGCTGACAGCAGAGCGGCCGGTGGAGATCACTCTAGAGGATTTGATCGACGCCCGGCTGATTGCCCATCCGTCAGCGAAAGCCCGCAGGACAGAGCTCGGCGAAGCGCTCAACATCGGCTACACGAACGGCAAGCAGCTGCATAAGCGCCTGCATGTGTTCGGCATTACCAAACAGCAGTTTATCGACGCAGTGCAAGCGTTAACCCAGGAGGACAGAACATGACCAAAGATATAGCAACACCGATCCGTACGCAAGAGATCATGGCCAAACACGGCCTGACGTTCAAGAAAAGCCTCGGCCAGAACTTTTTGATCGATCCGAATATTTTACGCAAAATCGTCTCGCAAGCGGGCCTCACAAAAGATTCGGCCGCCATTGAAATCGGCCCGGGCATCGGTGCATTAACCGAACATCTGGCGAGAGACGCAGGGAAAGTATTGGCGTTTGAAATCGACCAGCGATTATTGCCGGTATTGGCGGACACATTGTCGCCCTATGATAACGTCAAAGTGATCCATTCCGATATTTTGAAAGCGGACGTCGAAAGAGCGATCCAAGAAGAATTGGCCGGTTTTGAAGACATCATGGTCGTCGCCAACTTGCCTTATTACGTGACGACGCCGATCATCCTCAAATTATTGCTTGAGAAACTGCCGATTCGCGGAATGGTCGTCATGCTGCAAAAAGAAGTAGCAGAGCGCATCACGGCGAAACCCGGCACGAAAGCATACGGCTCCTTGTCGATCGCCATCCAGTATTATACGGAAGCCGACTACGCCATGACGGTGCCGAAATCGGTATTCATGCCCCAGCCAAATGTCGACTCTGCGGTCATCCGCATGATCAAACGAACGGAACCGATCGTGCAAGTTATTGACGAAGACTTTTTCTTCTTGGTGACACGCGGGTCATTCGTCCAGCGCCGCAAGACGATTCTCAACAAC
This sequence comes from Planococcus sp. A6, assembly GCF_028823615.1. Classification (GTDB taxonomy): domain Bacteria; phylum Bacillota; class Bacilli; order Bacillales_A; family Planococcaceae; genus Planococcus. The sequence goes on along the minus strand of NZ_JAPEHT010000035.1, from coordinate 11,033 downwards.
CTGCAAAGCGCCATGCCGAACGGGAAAGCAAAAAAAGACCTCATTCTGCAGGCGCTCGAAGAAGCCGGCATCGACCCAGCTCGGCGTGGCGAAACGCTCAGCATCAAGGAATTCGGGCTGCTTTCCGATAAATTATATCCGCATTTTCATTAAACCGTGAAACTGTAACAGTTTTGGCACAGTTTTTTTCGGAAGTAGAATATTTCGGATAAATAACTGTTGCAATTCCTGAAAAGCATTGGTAAAATTAAAAATTTATTTGACTCCGCGGTCATTTTATGCTAGACTTTAGACTATAGTGAGGTGTAGACAAAATGCCCAAAACTTTGGCGGAGATTAAAAAGTCATTAGACCTGCATTTAGGGAAAAGGTTGCTGTTAAAAGCAAACGGAGGTCGCAAAAAGACGGTAGAACGTGCCGGAATTCTGCGTGAAACCTATCACTCCGTGTTCGTGATTGAATTGGATCAAGATGAACATGCATTTGAACGTGTATCTTATAGCTACGCGGACATCTTAACTGAAGCAGTGGAAATCACTGTCTTTGAAGGAACAGAAGACGCACTAGTCGTTAAATAATTGAACTCTATTTTATACTTACTTTACAACCCGCTTCGGTGATTTCGCCGGAAGCGGGTTTTTTCTATTGTTCCGGTTCTTCGGAAGCCATGCGTCTGTGTTAAAATAGTTTTCATCAGAACAGAAAAGGAGGCAGTGGAATGCTCTATATAAAAGCGCCTGCCAAAATCAATTTGACGCTGGATGTCTTGTATAAGCGTCCGGATAACTACCACGAAATCGAAATGATCATGACCACCGTCGACTTGGCGGACCGGATCGGCCTGCAAGGAACAGCGAAAGGCATACATATCCAGTCAGCGGACCGTTTCGTGCCGAATGACTCGCGCAATCTGGCGTACCAGGCTGCGCAATTGATTAAAGATACATTCAATATCAAGACAGGCGTCATCTGGCGTACCAGGCTGCGCAATTGATTAAAGATACATTCAATATCAAGACAGGCGTCATCATCTCGCTCGATAAGCAAATTCCGGTAGCTGCGGGACTTGCCGGTGGCAGCAGCGACGCAGCGGCCACATTGAAAGGGCTCAACCAGCTATGGCAATTGAATCTGTCGCTCGATGAACTGGCGGAACTTGGCGCGAAAATCGGCTCTGACGTGTCATTTTGCGTATACGGCGGCACAGCGCTTGCGACAGGGCGCGGAGAGGTCATCGAAGAACTGCCGGCGCCTCCGCATTGCTGGGTCATTCTCGCCAAACCGTCACTCGGCGTCTCGACAGCGGATGTTTACGGGGCATTCAATCCAGACAAAGCGGATCATCCGGATACGCAAGCGATGATTGCAGCACTCCGTGAAGGGGATTACGAAGCGATGTGCGCTAATCTCGGCAACGCGCTCGAGAGCGTCACGATGAACCTCCACCCCGAAGTTGGCCAGATCAAAGAGCAAATGATCAAATTCGGTGCCGATGCGGTGCTCATGAGCGGCAGCGGTCCGACCGTTTTCGGCTTGGTCAACCAGGAAGCGCGCATCCCGCGCATCTACAACGGCCTGCGCGGCTTCTGTTCCGAAGTATATGCGGTACGCTTACTTGGCGACCGGGAGCCTCTTGCTTAAATACGTATATTTATGGTAAGTTTTCATTAGAATATTCGTGTTTAGGAGAGGGTAGTAGTGAAATGGAAGCGCAGTGAACGCTTGGTCGACATGACGCATTATCTATTGGAACATCCGCATCAATTGATTCCGTTGACGTATTTTTCGGATCTGTATCAGTCAGCGAAATCTTCGATCAGCGAGGACCTAGGCATCGTCAAGGAAACCTTTGAAGAAAAAGGCATCGGTCTGTTGATGACCGTGCCGGGTGCTTCGGGCGGCGTCAAATATGTACCGAAGATGAAAGATGCCGAGATTCGCCAAGTCATGGACGGATTGATTACGGAATTGAGCCAATCGGACCGGCTATTGCCGGGCGGTTATTTGTATATGACCGATGTGCTCGGCAACCCCCAAATGATGAACCGCGTCGGTAAAGTGTTTGCCAGCGCATTTGCAGGCGAGAAAATCGATGCCATCATGACAGTCGCGACAAAAGGCATCCCAATTGCCCAAGCCATCGCGCGCCACTTGAATGTACCGGTCGTCATCGTTCGCCGCGACAGCAAAGTGACAGAAGGCTCCACGGTCAGCATCAATTACGTCTCGGGTTCCACGCGCCGCATCCAGACGATGGTGTTATCGAAACGCAGCATGAAGAGCGGCCAGCGCGTGCTCATCACCGATGATTTCATGAAAGTCGGGGGCACGATGAACGGCATGAAAAACTTATTGGAAGAATTCGATTGCACATTGGCCGGTGTTGCGGTGCTCGTGGAAGCGGAGCATGCAGACGAACGCCTCGTGGAAAAATATCTCTCCCTCGTCAAATTGGATGAAGTCAGCGAAAAAGACCGGACCATTACGTTGAGAGCCGGAAATTATTTTGAAGGAGCGGATTAATATGAAATACGTAGCGACAGATAAAGCAGCAGCGGCGATCGGGCCGTATTCCCAAGGCGTCATTTCAGGCGATATGTTCTATAGCTCGGGGCAGATCCCGTTGAAAGCAGACGGAGAGCTCGCACAAGGCGGCATTGCGGAACAAACGCATCAAGTGTTCGCCAATCTTCAGGCTGTCTTGGAAGAAGCGGGATCGTCGCTTCAGCATGTCATCAAGACGACGGTGTTCATCAAAGACATGAACGATTTTGCGGAACTGAACTCTATTTATGCTTCTTATTTCGGCGAGCATAAGCCAGCGCGCTCCACAGTCGAAGTGGCACGCCTGCCAAAAGATGTGAAAGTAGAAATTGAAGTCATTGCGAAAGTTGCACAATAAAACCACCTTTTGGGTGGTTTTTGTTTTATTTTCATTTATTAAGTAAATTTTCTAATAAATTCTGTAATTTTTGAAGGAATTTAGTCCTCTCTCCCGAATACAAATAAAAGCGCCAAAAAATTACAGCAAGAGAAGGGGAGATTTGAGAATGGAAGTAACTGATGTAAGATTGCGCCGCGTTCAGACTGACGGACGCATGCGGGCAATCGCTTCAATCACGCTCGACAATGAATTCGTGGTACACGACATCCGTGTCATCGACGGCAATGACGGGTTATTTGTCGCCATGCCGAGCAAGCGGACGCCGGACGGGGAGTTCCGCGACATTGCACATCCGATCAATTCTGGCACCCGCAATAAATTGCAGGAAGCCGTACTTGTTGCCTATGAACAAAGTGAAGAGCAGGCAGTTCTAGAGAATGCTGGCATCTGATACGTCAAAGAACCTTCCACTTCAAGAGAAGGTTCTTTTTTATGGGTAAAATTCCATCGGTAAGAAATCCCTCTCGTACCAGTCTTGCTCAGAAGGTGAAAAAGCGCGCAATTGCGCTCGCTTCGGGCTTTGTCATGGGATTGTCATGTCCTGTAACCTTGAAAATCAAGGGTTTTTCAGCTATAGTCAATAAGGAAACGTGAAAGTGGCATTTTTTTGCCTAGACTAGGTAGCCCTTTCGCCAGACAATCATTTTTCAGTTAATCAATTTAAATACAGGAAACGGAGGGATTCGACCGATGGACCATACATATGCGGTAATTTTGGCGGCCGGGCAAGGCACGCGCATGAAATCGAAATTGTATAAAGTACTCCACCCTGTATGCGGCATGCCGATGGTAGAGCACGTAACGGGGAATATCCACCAGCTTGGCGTCGAGAAAATCGTCACGATCGTCGGGCACGGAGCAGAGAAAGTAAAAGACCAGCTGGGAGACATGAGCGAATATGCACTCCAGGAAGAGCAGCTCGGTACAGCCCATGCCGTGCAGCAAGCAGCGCCGCTGATCGAAGGGAAAGCCGGGACGACAATTGTCGTATGCGGGGATACGCCCTTGATCCGTGCGGAAACGATGCAGTCACTCATCGACCATCATAAAGAAACCGGCGCTAAAGCGACCATCCTGACGGCTATCGCTGAAGACCCGACAGGCTACGGCCGCATTATCCGTGACGCTTCTGAAAGTGTCGAGAAGATCGTCGAGCAAAAAGACGCATCGGCTGATGAGCAAGCCGTGAAAGAAATCAATACCGGAACCTATTGCTTTGATAACGAAGCTTTGTTCGACGCGTTGAAAAACGTTTCGAACGATAATGTACAAGGCGAATATTATTTGCCGGACGTTATCGAGATCCTGCAGAAACAAGGGGAAATCGTGGCGGCCTTTGCGACCGACAGCTTCGAAGAGACGTTGGGCGTCAATGACCGCGTCGCGCTGAGCCAAGCGGAGACTTTCCTTCGCCGCCGCATTGCTGAGCAACACATGCGTGCGGGTGTGTCGATCATCGACCCGGCGACCGCGTATATCAGTGCACAGGCAAAAATCGGGGCTGATACGATCATCCACCCGAATGTCACCATTGAAGGCGATACAGTCATCGGCGAAGATTGCGTCATCACATCGAATACGCGCATCGTCAGCAGCACAATCGGCGATCGCACGGAAATCCGTAGCTCCGAAGTGTATGACAGCACGATCGGTAACGATACCGCTGTCGGGCCATTCGCCCATATCCGCCCGCAATCCGCGCTCGGAAATGAAGTGAAGATCGGCAATTTCGTGGAAGTGAAAAAAGCCGAGCTTGGCACGGGCAGCAAAGTCTCCCATCTGAGCTATATCGGAGATGCGCTTGTCGGCAGCGGCGTCAACATCGGCTGTGGCACGATCACGGTCAATTACGACGGCAAGAACAAGCACCTCACGACCATTGAAGATGATTCGTTCATCGGCTGCAACTCGAATTTGATTGCACCGGTCACGATTGGCAAAGGTTCTTATGTCGCGGCAGGGTCGACTATCTCGAAAGATGTGCCTAGCGACGCCTTGGCGATTGCCAGAGCGCGCCAAGAAAATAAAGAAGGCTACGCAAGCAAACTAAACCGCAAATAATAGGAGGGTTCCCCCCAATGGGCATTCAAAATACTAACTCGAAGTTGAAAATCTTTTCGTTGAACTCGAACAAAGAACTCGCTGAGCAAATCGCTGAGCAAGTGGGCTTGCCGCTTGGCAAAAGCTCGGTAACACATTTTAGCGACGGAGAAATCCAGATTAACATCGAAGAAAGCATCCGTGGCTGCGATGTGTTCATCGTCCAATCGACTTCACAGCCGGTCAACGAAAACTTGATGGAGCTATTGATCATGATCGATGCCGTCAAGCGTGCATCTGCGCGTACCGTAAACGTAGTCATCCCATACTACGGCTATGCACGCCAGGACCGTAAAGCACGTTCGCGCGAGCCGATCACGGCTAAACTCGTCGCCAACCTGCTTGAGACAGCCGGCGCGACGCGTGTTGTCGTCTTGGATCTTCACGCTCCGCAAATCCAAGGGTTCTTTGATATTTTGATTGACCATCTGGTAGCTGTGCCACTCCTATCCGATCATTTCCTGAACGATCCGAACATCGATCTCGAGAACGCGATCATCGTGTCGCCTGACCACGGCGGGGTTACGCGTGCCCGTAAAATGGCGGACCGCTTGAAAGCGCCGATTGCGATCATCGATAAGCGCCGCCCGCGCCCGAACGTTGCCGAAGTCATGAACATCGTCGGGAACGTCGAAGGCAAAACAGCGATCATCATCGATGACATCATCGACACGGCTGGAACGATTTCGATTGCAGCTAGCGCATTGATCGAAAGCGGAGCGAAAGAAGTTTACGCTTGCTGTACGCATCCGGTGCTTTCGGGCCCTGCTGTCCAGCGCATCCAGGACTCCGTCATCAAGGAATTGGTCGTGACCAACTCGATCGCTCTCGCAGACGAGAAGAAAATCGACAAGATCAAACAATTGACGGTTGCACCTCTTCTTGCTGAAACCATCATCCGCGTACACGAACAGAAATCAGTCAGCACTTTATTTGATTGATGGCGCTGGGATATCCCAGAGTCTTCCAGGTTTCAGCTTTATATGAACAGGGTAGTTATAAACCATGCGTTTAATATAACTGGAGGTTGAAATTATATGGCTATCAAAATGACAGCAGCGAAACGAGAAACAGGAAAGCCGCATTCGGCATTAACCGATTTGCGCGGCGAAGGCCACGTGCCTGGCGTCGTATACGGCTACAAAATGGAAACAACACCAATTGCGGTATCCGAAATCGACTTGATCAAAACTTTGCGTGAATCTGGACGTAACGGCGTCATCAGCTTGGAAATCGGCGGCAAGAGCACGAACGTCGTATTGAGCGATTACCAAATGGATTCATTGAAAGGCAGCTTCAAGCACGTCGACTTCTTGGCGATCAATATGTCTGAAGAAATCGATGTTGATGCAACTGTTCACTTGATCGGTGAATCACCAGGCGAAAAAGAAGGCGGCGTCGTCACGCAGCCGAACCGCGAAGTTCACATTCGCGTCAAGCCGAGCGATATTCCGGATTCTGTCGATATCGACATCAGCGAGCTCGCAATCGGTGACTCTGTGTCGGTCAGCGACATCCGCGATAAGTTCAGCTTTGAAATCTTGAACGACGATGACTTCCTGTTGATCTCTGTTACTGCACCACGTACAGAAGAAGAGCTAGAAGAGCTTGAAACAACAGACGAAGGCGAAGAGCCTGAAGTGATCGGCGACAACGAAGAAGAAGCAGCCGGCGAAGAAAAAGAATAATTCCTGCAATGCTCAAACAGGGACTGCCAACCGGCAGTCCCTGTTTTTATTGCATGCGCACGGATTATGGTAAAATAAAAGGCAGTGAAGAAGTAAAAGGAGTTTGCTATGAAAATGATCATCGGCCTGGGGAATCCAGGAAAACCATATGAAGAAACCCGCCACAATATCGGCTTTCACGTAATCGACCGGTTGGCGAAAGAATGGAACGCCCCGCTCACGCAGTCCAAGTTCAAGGGAATGTATTCCGTCGTCCACCGCCCAGAAGGCAAAGTGATGCTCGTTAAGCCGCTGACCTATATGAATCTATCCGGCGAATGTATCGGCCCCTTGATGGATTATTACAATGTCGACATGGAAGACATTGTGGTCATCTACGACGATCTGGATTTGCCGGCAGGACAGCTCCGTTTGCGCCAAAAAGGCAGCGCGGGTGGCCACAACGGCATCAAGTCACTAATCCAGCATCTCGGCACCCAGCAGTTCAACCGCATGCGCATCGGCATCAGCCGCCCGCCTGCAGGAATGAAAGTACCGGATTACGTACTCGCTAAGTTCAATGCTGAAGAAAAGCCGTTGATGCAAGAGGTGGTCGGAAAAAGTGCGGATGCGTGCAATTACTGGCTGTCGAAACCATTTATTGAAGTCATGAACGAATACAACGGTTAATCGCTTTGGCGCATGCGTGCGTCCAAGGCTTTTTCCCGTTTCCTATCGATTTTAAAAGGGTAATATAGCCATCAAACGGCTTAATTTTGGACAGGAAGGAGGAATCTTCATGAAGCACATTTTGCAGACATTTTTAGGGGATTCCCACACTCAATCGTTTATCAAAGAACTGAAAAAAGGCCAGGACCACCAGCTGATCTCGGGCTTATCCGGCAGCGCGCGTCCAATTTTTTATCAGACAGTCCATGAAGAACTCGACAAGCCGCTGCTCGTCGTGACGCCGAATTTGCTGCATGCCCAACGGGTCTATGACGATTTGGTCAGGCTCATGGGGGAGCGGCACGTGCGTTTGTATCCAGCGGAAGAAACGATCGCCGCAGATATTGCATTTTCCGGACCGGAACTGCGTGCCCACCGCATCGACACGCTCGACCATATGAAATCGACCGGCAAAGGCATTTACGTTACGCCGGTTTCGGGCTTGCGCAAATTATTGCCGTCCCCGGCACAATGGGACGGGGCGACTTTGCGCGTTGCGGACGGAGATGAACTCGAGACCGAGAACTGGCTATTGAAGCTTGTTGCAATGGGCTATTCCCGCACGACAATGGTCACTTCACCCGGCGAATTCGCTTTGCGCGGCGGCATCCTTGATGTCTATCCGCTGCATTTCGAGCATCCGGTGCGCATTGAATTATTCGATACGGAAGTCGATTCCATCCGCCTGTTCTCCGCAGAAGACCAGCGCTCGCTTGAGAAAATCGAGTCGCTGTGCATTTTGCCGGCTGTGGAGTTGGTATTGTCAGCAGGACAGAAGCGTGTATTGGCAGACCGAATCGAAGATCAATTGACCGCGAGTTTGAAGAAGCTCAAGGATGACGATACGAAAGAGTTGATGCTGCAATACGTACAGCATGATATCGATACACTCCGGAGCGGCGACGAACCGGAACAGCTGGCGAAGTACGCCGCTTTGGTCGACTCGCAATCCGCTTTTCTTGGCGATTATTTCCCTGAAGACGGCGTCGTGTTTTTCGATGAGCTCGGACGCATCCAAGAGATGACCGAAACGCTGGAGCGCGAAGAAGCGGAGTGGACGGTGTCGCTCCTCGAAGAAGGAAAGTTCCTCCACGATGTGCCATTAGCGTACCCGTTCCGTGACGTGTTGTCGAAACTCAAGCAACCGGCCAATTTCCTGTCGCTCTTTACACGGACTTTCCCGCTCGTCACGATCAAGAAATCGCTTGCCTATTCCTGCAAGCCGATGCAATCGTTCCACGGGCAGATGAATTTACTGCAAGCTGAAATGGAACGCTGGACGCTCGGCAAATTCCGTGTATTTGTCGTGGCAAGCGGCGAAGAACGGCTGCAAAAAGTACGCTCTGTTTTGGAAGATTATGAAATGGAAGCGGAAATCATTACCGAAAAAACCATCGTACAAGACGGCAAAACCTATCTCGTCGACGGTGAATTGTCGGGCGGCTTTGAAATGCCGCTGCAGCGCATGGCCGTCATTACAGATGCGGAATTGTTCAAAAAGCAGCCAAAGAAAAAAACCCGCGCACAAAAATTGACCAATGCCGAACGCATCAAGAGCTATTCGGAGATCAAGCCGGGCGATTATATCGTCCACATCCATCACGGCATCGGCCGGTTTGTCGGCATTGAGACATTGGAAAGCGGCGGTGTCCATAAAGATTATCTTCACATCGTCTATAAAGGTGATGATAAATTATTTGTGCCGGTCGATAAAATCGACCTCGTCCAGAAATACATCGCCTCGGAAGAAAAAGAACCGAAGCTCCATAAAATGGGCGGCGTCGAATGGAAGAAGACACGCACGAAAGTATCGGCGGCCGTACAGGATATCGCTGATGACTTGATCAAGCTGTATGCGGAACGTGAAGCGCTCGAAGGCTTTACGTTCAGCGAAGACCAGGACATGCAGCGCCAATTCGAAACGGAATTCCCTTACGAGGAAACGCCTGACCAACTGCGCTCTATCGATGAAGTGAAAAAAGACATGGAGAGAAAGCGCCCGATGGACCGCTTGATCTGCGGCGATGTCGGCTATGGCAAAACGGAAGTCGCCATTCGCGCAGCATTCAAAGCGGTGCTTGATGGCAAGCAAGTGGCGTTCCTCGTGCCGACCACCATTCTCGCCCAGCAGCATTTCGAAACGATGAGCGAGCGTTTCAAGGATTACCCGATTGAGGTCGGCCTCATGAGCCGCTTCCGCTCGAAAAAACAGCAAACCGAAACGGTCAAAGGCTTGAAGAACGGCTCAGTCGACGTCGTCGTCGGCACGCACCGCATCTTATCGAAAGATGTCGTGTATAAAGATCTTGGCTTGTTGATCATCGATGAAGAGCAGCGTTTTGGGGTGACTCATAAAGAGAAAATCAAACAGCTGAAATCGACGGTGGATGTCTTGACCTTGACGGCGACGCCGATTCCGCGGACTTTGCACATGTCGATGATCGGCGTGCGCGACTTGTCCGTCATCGAGACGCCTCCTGCCAACCGGTTCCCGGTGCAAAGCTATGTCATGGAACATAATGGCGGGCTCGTGCGCGAAGCGATCGAACGCGAGATGGCGCGAGGCGGCCAAGTGTTTTATTTATACAACCGGGTGAGCGATATGACCCGCAAAGTGGACGAGATCCAGCAACTCGTTCCGGAAGCGCGCGTCGGCTATGCCCACGGGCAGATGTCTGAAACCGAACTCGAATCAATCATTCTTGGTTTTCTCGATGGCGAATACGATGTCCTCGTGACGACGACGATCATCGAAACCGGCATCGATATCCCGAACGTCAATACGCTCATCGTCTATGACGCCGACCGCATGGGCTTGTCGCAGCTCTATCAATTGCGCGGGCGCGTCGGGCGCTCGAGCCGTGTGGCGTATGCCTATTTCATGTATCAGCGCGATAAAGTGCTGACGGATGTCGCAGAAAAGCGCTTAATGGCCATTAAGGAATTTACCGAACTCGGCTCGGGCTTTAAAATTGCCATGCGCGATTTGTCGATTCGCGGGGCGGGCAATTTGCTCGGCTCCCAGCAACACGGCTTTATCGACTCGGTCGGTTTCGATTTGTATTCGCAAATGCTCGAAGAAGCGATCGAAGAACGCCGCACGGGCATGAAGAAAGAAGTTGTGCCGGAAGTGGAAATCTCGCTGACGGAAGATGCCTATATTCCGGATAGCTATATTGCCGACGGCTACCAGAAGATCCAAATGTACAAACGCGTCAAAAACATGGAAACTGCAGAAGAAATGATCGACTTGCAGGATGAATTGATCGACCGCTTCGGCGATTTGCCGATCGAAGCCGAGCAATTGCTGCGCATCGCCCGCATGAAAGTCTGGGCACGAGCGGCCGGTGTCGACTCGATCAAGCAGCAAGGCGACCGTGTCACTATCAAATTGAGCGATGCCGGAACAGAAGCGATCGATGGCGGCAAAGTCGTCGAAGCTTCCGGCAGCTATGGCCGCGCAGTCGGCTTCACGATGAACGGCCAGGCACTCGTTTTGAATATAGACGGCAAGAAGACCGGCAAGCATCATCCGTTTGATGTACTCGAAGGCATGATGGAGATTCTGGCTGATTCTGTCCGGGAAGAGGCGT
>NZ_JAPEHT010000034.1 GCF_028823615.1 Planococcus sp. A6 | reverse complement strand
GCCTCTCCTTAATGGAGAAGGCTTCCTGAAATTAATGTAGCATCGTCGCCTGTTTGAATGGACGCAAGAATATCTTCGTACAGCCGTCTAGGCGCTCCGGCTCTTCTCATCATCGCTTTTGGATTGCGTAAATCCACGCCATCTGAGTGAATCAGGAACAAGTCATTTTCCAAATACGTGTAAAGCTGGGTTTTCAGCTTTTGGGGCCTTCCCGAGAGATAGCCCATTACAGGTAGCGGATAAATCACTTCATCTGTTTCTCTTCTATAAAGATAGAAACGGATATTGCCGACACAACTGTATTCCAAGGTGCGTTTCTTAAAGTCCACTTTAAAAATAGCGACCGCTGCGCCACGTTTTTGCATCATTAAACCATTGAAGCGGTTCATCAATTGATCGATTGTCTCATGATGATATTCTTTCAGGATTTGCGGGATGACCTGTGACGATTCGCGTGCTACAGGCCCACTTCCCAAACCATCGGCTACGGAGCAAATAAAGTATTCATCCGTCAATACAGTGAAATAACTGTCGCCAGATTCGTAATTCCCTTTTTTTGCTGCGTTGTAGGCATAGGCTTCCACATTTTCATGGCGAATTTCTTCCACTAGGAAACCCCGCCGGCGGCCAAAATGGCTTCCTGAAGCTTTTTGATGGCTTTTCGTTGAAGGCGCGAAACGTGCATCTGGGAAATACCCAGGCGGTCGCCCGCTTCCTTCTGGCTCAGCTGCTCTATGTAGGTGTATTGGATGATCTGCTTTTCCCGATCGGAAAGGACATTCATCGCTTCCGCCACGAGCATGCGCTGATCCGCTTTTTCGTATCCATCATCTTCTTGGCCGACTACGTCAAACAATGTAACCGTACTGCCGTCCGAATCCGCCTCGAGAGAATGGTCCATGGAAAGCGCTTGATAGCTTTTGCCCATCTCCATCGCTTCCAAAACGTCGTCTTCATCAACATCCAGATATTCAGCGATTTCCCACACTTGTGGGGAACGCTGAAGTTCTGTTGTCAACACTTCAACCGTCGCTTTGATGCGCGGCCCCAGTTCTTTTATGCGGCGCGGCACATGGATTGCCCATGTTTTGTCACGCAAAAAGCGCTTGATTTCGCCGATGATGGTCGGCACCGCGAAAGCTTCGAAGCTGCGGCCATAAGATGGATCGTAGCGCCGGATCGCACCGAGCAAGCCAAGCATGCCCACTTGTGCGATGTCTTCGTGATAAGATTTGCCGTTTGAATACTTACGGGCAATCGATTCCACGAGACGGCGGTAATTAAGGACTAGGTTTGTCTGTGCTTCCTCGTCCTCTGTTTTTTGATAAGCTTCAATCCATTCCAGTACCTGTTCTTTCGTTGGCTGATTAGGATGAGATTGTTTCGACATCCTCTTCCACCCGCTCTCCTTCAACATGCTTGGTCATAAAGACAGTAACGCCTTCCTGATGATGTACTTTCACTTCATCCATAAGCGTTTCGATCAAATACAGGCCGAGACCTCCTTCGCGCAGGAACGCTCCTTCTTCCAGGCGTTTCGATCAAATACAGGCCGAGACCTCCTTCGCGCAGGAACGCTCCTTCTTCCTGATCGTGATAAGGGCCCACTTTTGCTTTAGTTTCTTCAAAGTTGAAGCTTTGGCCGTGGTCGGCTACCATGATTTCGATTTTATCTTCATATAATGCACACCCGATGACAACTTCGCCTTCTTCGCCTTCTGAATAAGCGTGTTGGACGGCGTTTGTCACTGCTTCACTTGAAGCGATCTTCAAATCTTCAATATCATCAAATGAAAACCCAATGCGGCTTGCAAGGCCTGAAATCGTCAGACGGGCAACGCCTACGTACTGGGATTTGGCCGGGACTCGCATCTCTACATAATCGAAAGGACGCATGATTAATTCCCACCCTTCCCGACTGCTGCTTCAATATCCATAATGTCGCCTAGGCCCGTAATATCGAAAAGGCGCTTCAAGCGGCTCGAGAGGCCAGTGAGTTTCAAATGGCCGCCTTTTGCATTGATGGATTTATAGAACGCGACAAAAACGCCCAAGCCTGTACTATCCATGTAGTCGACACCGGATAAGTCCAATTCGGCATTCAAGCCCTCTTGTGCCTGGTACGCTTCTAATTTTTCGCGGAGTACCGGTGCTGTATGCGCATCGATTTCCCCGTGAATATCGCCTTTTAATTTATTGTCATTTTCTGTCAAATTAACTTGAATATTCATCTCTATATGACACCCCGTTTTGTATGATTCAATTCGGCTGAAAAAAAGCCATTCTAAGCTTTCTTACCCGCTACCCAATGACTTTAAACATCGAATTAAACCTTCTTGTAAACCACTAAAGTGAAATCATCCTGTAGTTCTGCATTTTGCATTCGTTCAAGTTCATCGTAGACATGTTGGACAATCGCTTGAGCCGGTTGCCCTTTCTTTTGCTCAATCAATTTATAAATGACTTCGCGCTCGATAAAGCCTTCTTCTGTACGGCCTTCTGTCACGCCATCCGTCATCATGATGACCATATCGCCTTTTTCCAAGGTGACGGAATGCTCTTCATAAACCGCGGCCGGCGAAACGCCGAGCAGCAAGCCTTTTGCTTCGAGTTCATCAAATTCTCCTGTATTTGCACGATAAAGAATGGCAGGCTCATGCCCGGCCGACCCGTAAGTGAGGCTGGCTGCTCCTGCATCGTAATTTGCATAGAACATCGACACGAACATCGAGTCGTCGACACTTTTTTCGACGATCCGGTTGATGACGCCGAGCACATCTTTTGGCGAGGCGTGTGAGCTGTTCAAGCTGTCCATCCCGAATTTGATCATAGACATGCAAAGAGCTGCCGGCAGGCCTTTACCGATGACATCGGCAACGGCTACGCCAGCGTATCCATCGTAATCACTGACAAAATAAATATAATCCCCGTTCATCTTCTTGGCCGGGATCGACAGTAAGCCGATATCCAGCCCATCAAGCGACGGCAATTTTGTCTTGAGCAAAGTTTCCTGGACATTGGCTGCCAAGTCCATTTCCACTTTCAACTCTTCCTGGCGCTTCAGCAAACTTTGGCGTTCTTGCAGGGCCAACCCGTAATTGATCATCATTTCGATCAGGAAATCGAATGAATGCCAAACAACATCCGGGAGATCGCTATAGAGCTCCCGGATGGCTGCTTTGTGCATACTGATCACTTCTTCCGGAGAAATATTCTCCAGAATCAGTTGCCTGCTGAAATTTTGGCCGACGTACAGATTTTGCTCCGTCTGCTTTTTTACGTATTCGTTCAGAATTTCCTGATACTGTGCTTCAATGTGTTGAGGCATTTAGCGTTCCCCCTAGCGGAGCCACTTCGTAGCCCGTATATCTGTCCCTTCGCCTTGGATCGTTTCGATTTTGAAATCATCCATCAAGCGCTTGACACCCGGCAGGCCTGCACCCAATCCTCCTGATGTCGTAAAACCGTCTTCCATTACTTTTCTGACATCCGGAATTCCCGGACCGCTATCGGCCGCGATGATCAAGATTCCCTTCATGCCATTTTCGGTCAGCTGCTGGATTTCAATCCTGCCCTGGCCGGCGTATAAATAAATATTGCGGGCAAGCTCGCTGATGGCTGTCGTGATCCGCGCTTGGTCCACTGTGCCGAAGCCGAGCTCTTTGGCGACATTGCGCCCGAGCTGCCGTGCCGCTACAATATCCCATTCCGTTAAGATTTCCACTGAGGATTGGTCGCTCATCTTCAAGCCTCCAATTCCAGTTGAAGTTTCTCCAAGCCGTTCTCTAGGTCAAGTGCCGTCATAACATCTTCAAGTCGAATTCCGAGCTCGATCAAAGTGATGGCAACTGCCGGCTGGATACCGGTAATAACCACTCTTGCCCCCATTAGGCTGGACATGCTGATGACATCCCCCAGCACTTTGGCAATGAATGAATCAATAAAGTCAATGGAGGTCAAATCAATGACCACTCCGCGGGCGCTGGTTTCGTGCAATTTAGTCAAAAGATCTTCCTGGAACTGCAAAGCTGTCTGGTCATCCAGTTCCCATTGGATCGAAACAATTAATGTATCTTTCAGTTTTAGAATTGGGATTCTCACATTCATACTTCCTCAACCTCCACAATTTTTCGGTTTGTCCAAGCCAACGCTTGTTCTACGCCGCGCTGCAATGTGCTTGTTGTCGTAAAGTCATTCAAGTTGATGCCGAGCGTTACAATTGTCTGGGCAATTTCCGGGCGGATCCCGACGAGCATGCATTTCGCCCCGACCAAACGCACGGCATCTGCGGCTTGGATGATGTGGTGGGCAACCATCGTATCGACGACCGGCACGCCGGTAATATCCAATAACACCACTTCTGCACGATGCTTGACGACACCGTCGAGCAGATTCTCCATAATCAATTTCGCCCGTTCCGTGTCAATCGTTCCGACGAGCGGCATGACAGAAACTTTGTCGAACACCGGGATCAGAGAAGCAGACAGTTCCTGCAATGCAATCTTCTGCAGGCTGACCGTGCGCTCCCAGGTTTTAGAGTACGTGTCGATCATACTGTTGCGAATCGGCGTGGCCCAATTCGCAAATTCATGGATAAATCCATCCATGTTGTTTGGATGGATGGTACCGGCATCACGCATTCCTTCGTAGACGATTTCAGCAAAATGATCGATTGCTTTTGTCATGAACGTGATGGACCAGCCAAGGCGAACCACTTTTTCGGCAAAATCCTGCAAGCGGTTTTCGTAGACCTGATGGCTTTCGAGAAGACTTGAAGTCATCAGCCCAGCGAATTCACGGCTCGTTTGGTTCACCATCTCTTCCGACATCACCTGGAAAGAAGGTTCGTCCTTCTCATCTCTCATCATTTGCTGCCATTCGGCAATGATGTCGGTCATGTTTTCTTGTATATATGTAGCCATTTGTTTGTTCATCTTGTCGTAAAACCCTCCCGGTGACCCTTGCAGCCACAATTTCATACTTGTCTATCCATTGTATCGGAAAACGAAGCATTTCACATCTTTTTTGATGAACCGTCCCGATTATGATGATTTTCTATACGAAAACACCCCGAGAAAAGCCATCTCGGGGTATTTCCATGGAGTATGTATGCTAAAACTTTACAAGTCCGACACTGATTTCCAAGGCTTCGTCCACCTTTTCCATCAACGCATCGTCCAGCTGTGTAATCTTATCGGTCAGACGCGATTTATCAATCGTCCGCAATTGTTCAAGCAAAATAACAGAATCACGCTCAAAGCCGTATTTTTTGGCGTTGATTTCCACGTGCGTCGGCAATTTGGCTTTCTGGATCTGGGCGGTGATCGCCGCAATGATCACTGTTGGACTAAACCGGTTCCCGATATCGTTTTGTATCACCAAGACCGGACGGGTCCCGCCTTGCTCAGACCCGACGACCGGTGATAATTCTGCGAAAAAAACATCCCCGCGTTTTACAATCAAGTTGTCACCCTCCGCTTACGAGTTGCACTGTCGTGTGCTCCGCTTCGTACTCAGCGTGCGAACATTCGCAGGCAATCGACAGGTTGATCTGCGACATTTCCACGTAGCCCTTGATCATCGCTTCCCGAATATGATATGAATCGTAGACATTTTTTGTTACCCGTTGAGTGGATACGTAGATGAATTCACCGTTCTCCTCAATGCGTTCATCTGAATGGGCAGTAAGCTCCGACATGAATTGCTTCGGCAACTTGACTACCACTTCTTTCGTCTTTGACTTCTCGTACACAGCCGACACCTCCGAAAATCCCGATCTCTGTCTAGTTTACCTTCTCATCTTACCATTGAATCGTTCGACTGAAAAGGCGATCCGGCATTTTTGGTGCCATTCACATAGACGCGCGGAACCCGCTTTGTCAAAATACAAGGGATCTCATAGGGGATTGTGCCCAGCTTTTCGGCCCATTCGTCGATCAAGACTTCCTCTTCCCCTTGGCGGCCGATCAACTGGACCGGTTCTCCGACAGGAAGCTGTTCTTTCAAGCGGATCATGCATTGATCCATGCAGATGCGCCCGACAATCGGCACCCGTTCGCCGCGCACCAGGACTTCCTGCCCTTGCAAGCCGCGCAGCATGCCGTCCGCATAGCCAACAGGAAGCGTGGCAATCCATTCTTCCTCTTCACTCCGGTACGTGGCGCCGTAGCTGATCGTCGCCCCCGGCTGCACTCTTTTAATGTGGACGATTTCCGTTTCCAAGCCCAGTGCCGGCTCAAGCGCGATCGGCGAATGTTCGCCGACATAAGGCGAGGGCGCGATGCCGTAGAGCGAAATACCGATCCGCACAGCATCGCAAGCGACAGATGGATGCATGAGTGCGGCCGCGCTGTTCGACACATGAACCATGACTCCTTCCGGCAATTTCCCCAATACGCCGTTCATCCGTTCAACCTGCTGCTCAAAAAGTGTCGGGTCCTCATCGTCTGCTGCAGCGAAATGCGTAAAGATGCCATCGAATGAAAATTTTTCCGAAGCCAGTTTGGCAAATGCCGTCTCTGCTTCTCCAGGCTGTATCCCGAGGCGCCCCATTCCGGTATCGACTTTCAAATGGACGCGCAGCGGCTGCCCTGATACAGCGGATTTTTCAGCCGTCTCGATCCACTCGAGCGACAGAGCGGTAACGATGATATTTTCGCGCTGCGCGACAGGCACGAATGCAGCAGGCACTGCCCCCATTACGAGGATATCCTGTTCAATTCCCGCACGGCGTAATAACATCGCTTCGTCTGGCGTCGCGACCGCGAGCGTGCGGACGCCGTGTTCAATGGCGGTGCGGGCAATTTCTTCTGCCCCGTGGCCATAGCCGTCCGCTTTGACGACTGCGATCACTTTGGCGTCGCCAGCACGTTTTTGGAATGCCGCCAGATTATTGCGGATCGCTTCTAAGTTGATAACTGCTTTTGTCGGTCGATACATTTCCATAGTCTACACATCCTGTTCATTCGGTTTGCAAAACAACTTGCGCGGCAGCAAATTCTTTTGAATGGGTGATTGAAACAAACCCGCATTCCGCACCACGGAAAAACATGCCGGGTTTGCCATTTTTATCTTTTCTGATTTCCATATCCGAAAAAGGGCATGCTGCGCCTATTCCGGTGCCACGGGCTTTGGCGAATGCTTCTTTCGCCGCAAAACGCCCCGCCAAAAATTCGGTTCTGCGTTTATTCTTCAATAGAAGATATTCGGCAAGCTCCGATTCGGTCAGGACACGCTCGCGGAATTTCGAAGATCTTTCATCGAGCTTGCGGATTCTCTCCAGCTCGACAATATCAAGACCGATTCCTGTTATCATAAAGGTTTCTCCTTTCATTCGCAAATGGGTAACGGGTATAATAAAGCTATGAAATTGAGGTGACCTTATTGTTTATCAGAAGAGAAAGTTTTTCACAGTACTTAAGAATGTATCCCGTCGTCTCGACCTTGATCGCATTGAATGTCCTCATTCATCTGCTAACATTTTTGCCGATGCTTGGCGAATACATTTATTATTACGGCGTGGGGTCGAACTTCCACATCGCGAACGGCGAATGGTGGCGTTTTGTAACACCGATTTTCCTCCACGGCGGATTTATGCATTTGCTGTTCAATATGTTCTCGCTGTTCCTGTTCGGGCCAGAGCTTGAACGTTTGACCGGCAAGGTGCGTTTCATCACCATTTATATGCTGGCTGGCCTTTTCGCATCTGCAGCCACATATTTCCTGCAGCCGCTCGATTATGTACATGTCGGGGCAAGCGGCGCGATCTTCGGGATCTTCGGTGCGTTCGGTGCGCTCGTCTATTACGGCGGCCGTGCGTTGCCGCAACTCAAACAAATTATACTCCCGATTATCGTCATTAGTATAGTCATGACATTTGTGACACCGAACATCAACGTCACGGCCCACATCGCCGGCATGATTACCGGTTTCCTGATCGGCCTTAGCTATTTCCATCCGAAACGCATCGTCAGCTGGCGCGCCAAAAACCGCCGCTGACCTTCATGAAAAAACCCTCAGCCGAGTTCATTCGGTTGAGGGTTTTTCGTTGGTTCCTGATCGATTGCCTGGCGCTGCCTTGACGGCTCATACCAGGCCAGGATGCGTTCGGCATCTTCCCGTGCCAAATTGGGAACAAGCGCAGTGGCTCCGAGCATGCCAGATTTGATTGTTGCATGGACAGAAGCGACATCTCGGCGACGCTGGAAAATCGTCCGTGTCACCACGACTACTTGGATGCGTTTTTTCAGCATGTAAAAGCGGTGCAGGCTAATGCCGCGGAACTGCGCGGTCAATTGGCGCCCTGAAATGGCGTAACCCGCCGAACGATGCTGCCACAAGCCGATTGCAATGATGACCGGCACGACTGCAATCGCCCATAAGCCATAAGGATAAAAGAAATAGCCGAGCGCCGCGAATATCGGAACGAGCCAGCCGATCGACAGTCGGTAAAAGAACGGGCGGCTTCTTTTCGGCAAGCGGATCAATTCAGGTGACCAGTCGAAATCCGGAAACAGCTCATCCAGGACTGGCTTCATCTTCTCTTGCTTCACGAGCGGGAACAAACGGATCTTTTCATCTTTATCAGCCAAGGTCCCACCAGCGCTTTCGACCGTGACGTTGACATAGCCGAATAATTGGCGCAGTGGGTTTTGCGTCATTTTAATGCCTTGCACGCGGTTGAACGGCACAGAGACTTTTTTCTTCTCCAATAAGCCGCGTGTAATGTAGATCCGTTCATCATCAGCATGGATGGTGAATTGATAATTGGCAATGAGTGTCATGGCCACCGAAATGACCCACGCAAGCAATAGCCCGGCAAATACGGTCAATGCAACGACTAGATAGCCGAAACGCATAAACAGCATGACTTCTTCGTAGATTGCGTCGTAAGGAATCAATTCAGCAAACTGCGACAGGAATAAAGCGACACCGGAAATGACGACGCCGATCCCCCCGGAAGTCGTGGCGAGCACCAATAATTCCTTCATGCTCATCCGGTACAAGACACGCGCTTGTTCTTCCGCAGGCTCTTCGCGCGGCGGCTCGGCTTCGGCCGGCCCGTAGAGCTTTTCGCCAGCCGCCTCGGCTTGTGTGGCATAGCCACGCTTCGCCATATGCATTTCCTGTTCGATACGGTCGGCTTCCGCACGGTAAATGGCGGTCAGTTCTGCCTCCGACTGCCCCGCTTTTCCGGATCCTGCAGTTTCGACTTTGACTTTAACAAGCCCAAGCGGCCGGTGGAAAATCCCTTCCGTGTAATTCAAGCTTTGAATGCGCTCAAACGGGATGTAGCGTTTCTTTTTGACGAACAACCCGTATTCGATCCGCAGCTCCCCATCTTCAAACCAATAGACAAAGCGTTTCCATTTGATGATGCCGGCAATCAGCATAAACAGCAGGACAACACCGCCGATGAGTAGCGGCAATAAACCTTGCCAGCCTTGGTTGAACATGCCCGAGATCCCGTCCTCGCGGAATAAGTTTGCGCCGAAGATAATAACGAAAGGCAAGATCAATTCTTTTAAGCCTTTCAAGAAATTAATGAGTGCTGAAATCGGATGCAGTTTATAGCGCGTCTCAGACATCATCTTCCGCCACCCTTGCGAGCACGGAAATACGGGAGCGCAGTTCATCCGCTTCTTCCGTAATCAATGCTGGAATGGTATGGGTTGTCGCCGCAGTCGAAATGGAGATCTCCGACAGGTCATATTTGCGGAGAATCGGTCCTTGTTCGGTGTCGACATGCTGGACGCGGACCATCGGCACAAGCGTCCGTTTGACGATGAACAAGCCGTGCTGCAATTCGATTTCTTGGTCGCGCACTTCGTAGCGCCACCTTTCCCAACGGATTTTCGGGAATAAATAAACGAATAGAAAAGCAAACAGCACTAATAATCCGCCCGCTGCGGCATAGATCCAATTTGGCCAGTCGAAAAAATATGTAAGAGTGCCTACACCGGCCAACAGCACTGCGACGACCACTGTCTCGATCATTCCATAGAGGCGCCAGACAGTCAGCCCTTTTCGAGAGATCCGGTTTTTCGGTTGATGGTTCATTATGTCATCTCCAATCAAGAGTACTCTCTTCATCTATACGTTTCATGAACCGGAACGTTTCATTTCATTGTACCTTATTCCGAAACGACAAAAAAGACGGAGAATCGACAGTTGCTGCCGGTTCTCCGTCTTGTTATCTTATTGATTGGATTTTAGGATTCGTGACGGCGAGTGCGTCCTGGACGCCCTCCGCCTGAAGGACGGCTTGAGCTTGATGACTCGCGACGGCCTTTGTAGCCACCACCAGACGAGCGTCCGCCGCCGCCTTTGCCTTTATATCCGCCGCCGGATGAACGTCCGCCGCCTTTACCTTTGTAGCCGCCACCGCCACGTGATGGCAATGGGCGCTCTTCAGTAATTTGGACTGGAGCATCTTCCGGATCTTTCGTCAGCGTTTTAAGTGCTGCTGCAATCAAATCAACTGCATCGTGCTTGTCCAACATTTCTGTTGCAAGTTCACGATAGCTGCCAAGATTGTTTTTCTCGGTCATTGTTTCCAATTGTTCCATCGCAACACGCTGAAGTCCGATAACCGCTTCGTCAGCAGTTGGAGGAACTAGAGCTTCCATTTTTTTCTTCGTCGTTCTTTCAACGATTGACAAGTAGCCCATTTCGCGTGGTGTAACGAACGTTACGGCTACGCCTTTTTTGCCTGCACGGCCAGTACGGCCGATACGGTGAACATAGCTTTCAGGGTCTTGTGGGATATCAAAGTTGTATACGTGTGATACGCCTGAGATATCAAGACCGCGTGCTGCTACATCAGTTGCAACAAGGATGTCGATTTTGTTTGCTTTGAATTGCTTCAAAACAGACATACGTTTCGCTTGGCTAAGGTCGCCGTGGATTCCTTCTGCAAGGTAACCGCGGAGGTTCAAAGCTTTCGCCAATTCGTCGACGCGGCGCTTCGTACGTCCGAAGACGATTGCAAGTTCCGGCTGTTGAACGTTCAACAAACGGGAAAGGATGTCGAACTTCTCGCGTTCTACGGATTTCACATAGAACTGCTCGATGTTCTCGACAGTCATTTCTTTCGACTTGATTTTAACGATTTCAGGTGTCTTCATGAATTTTTCTGCGATGCGGCGAATCGGATCCGGCATTGTTGCAGAGAACAGAAGCGTCTGACGGGTTTCAGGAACATTCGACATGATTGACTGAATGTCTTCGATGAATCCCATGTTCAGCATTTCATCAGCTTCATCCAACACGAGTGTATTGACGTTTTCAAGTTTCAGCGTGCGGCGGTTGATGTGGTCAAGCAAACGACCAGGCGTGCCGACGATGATTTGAGGGCGGTTTTTCAAAGCGCGGATCTGGCGGCCGATTTCCTGGCCTCCGAATACGGACAAGATGCGCACGTTTTTGTCTTTACCTAGGTTGTAAAGTTCTTCAGAAACTTGGATCGCCAATTCGCGTGTCGGTGCAATGACCAAACCTTGCACATTTCCGTCGCGTGTGTCGATTTTCTCGATCAACGGAATACCGAAAGCGGTTGTTTTACCAGTACCTGTTTGTGCTTGCCCGATAATGTCTTTGCCTTCCATGCCCAGGCGGATTGTGCCTTCCTGGATAGGTGTCGCTTCCTCAAAGCCCATACGTCTTACGGATTTCAATGTTGTTTCGCTGATGTTTAATTCTGTAAATTTAACCAAATTTTTTCAATCTCCTTTTGTCTTCATCTTATTTACAAATGGTACACATTTTAGATGAATTTATGACAAGGTCGAGCCTTTATTAAGAACTTTCACGTCGAAAATCATGCTCTGGAGTTTTAAGTCAGAGGGGATGTGTGAACAGGAAAAGCTCGGTCGTTGCCGAGCGGTCTGCACAGCGGGGGTTGTCTTCCCCATTAAGTAGAACAAACCGTTTATGCTCAAAAAAAACCTCTTCACGAAGGAAGAGTGTCTCAAAAATGTATCCATTGCTCTAAACAGAATAACACGCTTTACCTGCACATGCAATTGATATGCAAAGGTTCCAATTATCAGTTTACTGTCCCTGACGCATGAATTCCAAGGCTTTCGGAAACCATTCGGCGGCATCGTCGCTATAGCAGATCAAATGCTTGCCGGTCTCCGAGTGATAAAGATGCTTTTCCCCTGAACCAAGGTGGTCATATATATGCTGTGCGGCAGATGGCGGGACGACACTGTCCTTTTCGCCTTGGACGATAAACGCCGGTACATCGATCAAATGATAATACGGTTCGACCGTTTTGACGACGCGCAGGAACTCGATCGTTGAACGAATTGGGGTATTGCGGAATTTATATTCATATAGATGGTACAGCGCATTTTGATTGATGCGCCTGCCTAGCACATCGCGCATCGCTTCCCGAACTTCTTCCCGGATCTGCACCGGGCTGATGTATTTCACGGCCGCACTCAATAACACAAGCCGGTCGATTTTATAACGCATCGACAAGTAAAGCGCGATCAGCCCGCCCATCGAGAAGCCGACGATGATGACACGGTCAGCTTTCGCTTTCAGGCGTTTCAGTGCCAGCTCCGCTTCCATCATCCAAACTTCCGCACTTTGTTCACCGAGTTCAAGCTTTTCGCCATGCCCAGGCAATGTCGGAATTTCAATGACCCAATCCGTCTGCTCGTTCAAGTAATCGGCAAACGGTTCGACTTCAAACGGCCCGCCGGTAAACCCATGGATGCACAAGACGCCGGTTTTCATTGGCCAGTGAACGGTTCGATGACTTTTTCAAGCGCCATGCCACGCGAACCTTTGACGAGGACAGCTGTATCTTTCTTGACGTTTTTCTTCAAAAGGTCAATGATCGGGCCGTAATCGTCTTCGCTCCACAATAATTTCCCTTCATAAGAAGTGACCAGTTTGTCATACAGCCATTTCATGCGCGGGCCATACAAGCAGACGCCTTCGAGTTCCGGGCCGATCGAATTTGCCAGCTCCTCGTGGAAGCGCTGTTCGTGTTCGCCAAGTTCCAGCATGTCGCCGAGCACTGCCCATTTCGTTTCTTTCATTGTCGTCTCACGGATAAAGTTCAGTGCCGCTTTTACGGAAGTCGGCGCCGCGTTGTACGCATCATTGATGAAGACCGCACCGTTATCAGCTGGGACCAGCTGCATGCGCATATCGGTCAGCGCAGCATTTTTCAACGAGCGGCGGATTTCTTCTTCCGTCAATCCGGCTTCTAGGGCAATCAAGATTGCAGGCAAGGTGTTTTTTACCTGATGTTCGCCAAGCACAGGGATGGCGAACTTCGCGTCGATGATGCCATTGACCAAGAAACTGCTGCCGTCTTCGGTCGCTTTAATATCAGTCACGCTTAATTCATTGTCCGGGCCGAAGCCGAACGATACCGCTTGTGTGAAATCTTCCACAAACGGCAGTAATAGCGGCTCATCGCCGTCGTAGAAAAGCTTGCCATGCTGTTCGAGCCCGGCGACGATTTCGAACTTCGCCTCGGCAATGCCTTCTCTCGATCCGAGGTCCTGCATATGCGCTTCGCCGATATTGGTGATGACCGCGTAGTCCGGGCGTGCAAGCTCCGACAAGAATTGAATCTGCCCGAAGCCGCTCATGCCCATTTCGAGGACCACGTATTTGGTGTCTTCATCCAACGACAGGATCGTCAGCGGCAGCCCGAGTTCATTATTGAAATTGCCTTGCGTTTTCTGGACTTTATAGTATGGCTTCAAGACGCTCGCGACCAGATCTTTCGTCGAGGTTTTGCCGTTGGATCCGGTAATGCCGATCACGGTCGCCTTCAATTCATTGCGGTAAGCGCGCGCCATTTCCTGCAATGCCTTTTCGCAATCGTCAACGATCAATAAAGGCAAATCGGACGGCGGCTCCGGTTCGTCGCTCTGCCATAATGCAGCGGCAGCCCCCGCTTCGATCGCATAGCGGACATATTTATGCCCATTGGCATTTTCGCCGCGGAACGGAATGAACAAATCGCCCGGCTTCAGCGTCCGCGTATTGATCGACACGCCAGTCACTTCAATCCCTTTTAAATTCGTCTTGATGTCCAGCCAATCGGCTATCTGTTCAATCGTTTTTTTCATCGGTTCTCCCCACCCAATCCATTTTAAATTGCAATAATTGTTTTTCTTCAAAACGTTCAATAGCAAGCGCGATAAGTTTCTCGATCAAGTCTGGATACTCAAGGCCGGTATGCTGCCACAACAGCGGGAACATGCTATACGGTGTAAAGCCCGGCAAAGTATTGACTTCATTGATGATGATCTCATGTCCATCTGTCACAAAAAAGTCTGCGCGCACGAGTCCCGTACAGTCGAGGATCTTGAACGCTTTTTTTGCGGACTCGACAAGTTCTGCATAAACCGCTTCCGGCAGTTCTGCAGGGATGATCATCGCCGTGTTGCCGTCTTTGTATTTTGCCTGATAGTCATAGAAAGCTTTCAACGGTTTGATTTCGCCTGCCACCGAGCATTCCGGCTCATCGTTTCCGAGCACGCCGACTTCGATTTCACGGCCGACAACGCCTTGTTCGATGACGATTTTCCGGTCGAATTTAAGTGCTTCCTCCACCGCGGCAATCAGTTCTTCGCGCGATTCGGCTTTGCTGATGCCGACACTTGAACCGAGGTTTGCCGGTTTGACGAATACTG
Source organism: Planococcus sp. A6 (assembly GCF_028823615.1). GTDB lineage: Bacteria > Bacillota > Bacilli > Bacillales_A > Planococcaceae > Planococcus. Next base: position 14,689 of record NZ_JAPEHT010000034.1, on the reverse strand, counting down.
GCCATGTGAGCTTCTGCTCGACCTTATCCAACCATTGGTCCTGGCTGTTTTTCCAATCGCGGCGCAGGAAATAGACGTAAGGCGTCTGGTGCAGACCGGCTTGTTCGAACAATTGCTTCATGACCACTTTGTCCATGCCCGCTGATGAGGCAAGAACGCCGTTTCCGACATACGGCAAATTCATCACTTCGAGCAAACCTTGTACAGTGCCGTCTTCTCCGTTCGGCCCGTGGAGCAGCGGGATGATGACGTCGAGCGCCGGCTCTTGGCCATTTGGAAGGAAACTGGATATATCATTTTTACGTTCCGCTTCCCCTTCGATTTGAAGCTCTTCTATAGAAGAAACAGGCCCAGCTAAAGGAGTGCCTTTTCGCCATTCGCCTTCTTGTGTGATGTAGATCGGGTAAACTTCGTATTTATCAAAATCAAGCGCTTTTGAGAATGCGCTCGCTGTTGTCAACGATACTTCGTGTTCAGCGGATTTGCCGCCGTATAAAAGTCCAATTCGTTTTTTCATTAGTGACCCTCATTTCGTTTTGCATATTGCTTAGTTTATCACGAACGTTGTCAGCCGAAAAATCTTTTTGTCAGCGGCTGTAAAATCGCCCGAACAAAAAATGATACCCGCGTCTTACCAGGTATCATTTCCAGCCTTTTTGTTTTCGGTCGTAGACAATCCGTCCCGATAGCGGCTTGCGGATCGTTTCCCCGAGATCTTCCCAGAACTCATCCATAAAATCGATCTCGCCGACGGTCCGGACGTGGAGTTCAATCGTATTTTTCGTTTTTTCAGGGTCAGCCAGCGACAGCAGCACCCCTTCGCCCATGTCCATGCGCAATTTATGGAATTGCTCTTTCGGTAACTCCGGTATCAAGTCCTTCATCCGGCGGCGGAAAAAATGTTGGCCGTTCGTTTCTTTGCGGATGATTTGCGTAAAATGATTGGCGATCAATGCACCGAGCTTTTCCATGCGCCGGAAATAGATCTTGGTCCATTCCTTTTCCTCGCCCGCCAAATATACATACTCGTTTTGCAGCGTCGTGAAGAATGGGCTTTTCACCGGTTCTTTTTTATGCCCTAAGTAGAGAAGTTCCGCCTGCTCCTGCGCAGTCAGTGAATTCAATTGCTTTTCGCTTCGAAAATCCACCCAGCAGAACTCACTTTTCCGGTTAGAGCGGGCTCTTTTCAATTGACTGTATTCTTCTCTTGTTGCGAAGTCCAGATGGGTGTGCATATTAAAAGAAGCTTCCTCATACGGATGCTTCAAAAGCAAAAGATTCTCCGGCATGTCGACCGCTTCGAGAAAATGCCCGAAGCCAAAACCGCTAAAAAGCGCCATCCGGTCCGCTTCGCTCACATAGATATATAAATGCTGTATGTAAAAATCCGTCTTCAACGGCTTTTTCTCCATGTGCCCCACTCCATTTCCTATCCCATTATACGGCTTAGGCGCCCGTTAGGAAACATTCCTGTTTTCAAATCGTCATTACTTTTTGCATGCGCACAAGTTTGGCATATGCTGTATAATGATGGGCGTTATAGATTAAGAAAAGTATGGGTGAATTGATATGCAAACTAACAAGAGCTTTTCCGATCGTTTCGATTGGTCGCTCACCTTTATATTGTTCCTGTTTTTCATCGTCAGCTTGGTCGCGATCTCTTCTGCACAGACTTCGGGGCAGTACTTGACCAATTTCGTCCCGCGCCAGGCGCTATTCTATATCGTGTCCGCAGGGATGATCGCGGTATTGATGTACTTCGATACCGATCAATACAAGAAAATGGCGTATTATTTATACGGAGCGGGCATTTTGCTCTTATTCGCCTTGATGATCGCACCGGACGGGCAAGGCCAGATCGCACAACCGATCAATGGCGCAAAAGCTTGGTTCCACACGCCATTCGTCAATATCCAGCCAGCCGAGTTCATGAAAACCTTCTACATTTTAGCGCTCGCAAAAATGATTTCTTCGCATCATGAACATCATTTACTGAGCACCATCAAAACCGATTTATTATTGCTCGGTAAAATTGCGGCGATGCTCGCTGTACCGCTCGGCTTTATTTTGTTGCAACCCGACCTTGGAACGGCGCTCGTGTTCATCGCCATTACATTGGCCATTGTAGTCGTCTCCGGAATCTCGTGGAAAATCATCTTGCCAAGCTTTGGCGGCGTTGCGCTCATCGGCGTCACCTTATTGTGGATGACGCTCAATATGCAGGAATTGCTCGGGCGCTTCGGTTTGAAGCCGTATATGTTCGAGCGGATCTACACGTGGCTTGATCCCTATTCCTACGCGGAATCGGGCGGCTATAACTTGATCGCTGCCTTGAATGCGATCGGTTCCGGAGAAGTATTCGGAAAAGGTTATCAAGGCCGCCAAGTGTATGTGCCGGAGAACCACACCGATTTCATCTTTACCGTCATCTCGGAAGACTTCGGCTTTATCGGGGCAAGCGCCGTCATTATTTTGTTCTTCATGCTCATTTATCATTTGACGAAAATCACAATCCAGTTCAAAGATACTTTCAGCACCTATGTGTGCGCCGGTATCATCGCAATGATTACGTTCCACGTCTTCCAGAATATTGGCATGACAATTCAATTGCTGCCGATCACCGGAATTCCGCTTCCTTTCATCAGCTACGGTGGCAGTTCCTTAATTGGTAATATGCTGGCGCTCGGCGTCGTATTCAGCATGCGGTTCCATCACAAGAACTACATGTTCGACCGCTCAAGCCAAAATTCATAAGCAAAATAAAAAACTCCGGCGCATTGGGCGTGCTGAGGCAATGACAGGGTTTTGCTCAGCTCTACACGGGATTTTGTTATCTTCGCTTGGACGCCAAGTTTTGCAAGGTTTGATACAATGTTGCGGATCTCTCCATTTTTAATCATCCATAATCACCTCTTCGGGGAGTAGTTGTTGCTATTTGGACGTGTGCAGATCTCGCTGATGTGACTGTTCCGTTCGAAATAGTTGACTTTTCTTTATCTACGTATATAATACCATCATTTCAGAGTTTCAAACGTATCAATTTGATGACAAATGCAAAGCTTGAGTTAATCTCTTGAAGCTCATACCCCCTTAAGGTATACTCGGGGTGTAATCGAAACTGTTCACTTATCGATTGGATCAAGCCGGTGAACGATTCGCTATCCGAATAATTGGAGGGGTTTTGAATGAGTGAAGCAATCGAAGAAATGCCATCCCCAGATGCCTGCAGAAAAAGCCACCATCCTCCTTCGGTCAAACGTGATTTGACGAATCGGCTGAATCGCATCGAAGGGCAAGTGCGCGGCATCAAAGGCATGGTGGACCGGGATGTCTATTGCGATGACATCATCACGCAATTGGCAGCTACCCAGTCCGCATTGAACAGCGTGACGAAAGTGCTGCTCGACGGGCATTTAAAAGGCTGTGTCAAAGACCGCCTCGCTTCAGGCGACGAAGAGATCCTGGATGAACTGCTCGTCACTTTTCAAAAGCTGATGAGGAAATAATATAAAGGAAGCGATTCGCTTACCTTATAACAAGGAGGAATTTTTCATGAAAGAACAAGTTCATTTGCAAGTAAGCGGCATGAGCTGCCAACATTGTGTTAAATCCGTAGAAGAAAGCGTTGGCGCATTGTCCGGCGTTGAAAAAGTCGATGTGTCACTCGAGCAAGGCGCAGTGGATGTCACATATGACAGCGCGAATGTCGATGTCGCGCAAATCGCCTCGGCTATTGAAGATCAAGGCTATGATGTAGCGGCATTAAGCGAATAACTGCGGAAACGCAGTTATTTTTTTCAAAACAATATACCCCTATAAGGTATGAAGGTGGGATTATACATGGCTACTAAGCAAACGGAATTGCCGATCACCGGCATGACCTGTGCAGCTTGTGCAAACCGAGTCGAAAAAGGCTTAGAGAAGCTCCCTGGCGTATCGTCGGCGACGGTCAATTTCGCCACTGAAAAAGCATCGGTCAATTTCGATGATGAACAATCCAAGCTGAGCGATCTGCATCAAAAAGTCGAACAGCTCGGCTATGGCATCCAGCAAGAAGAAGTCGACTTTTCGATCCAAGGCATGACATGCGCGAACTGTTCGGCGCGCATTGAAAAGGCGCTGAATCGAATGGACGGCGTTGAAGACGCGACGATTAACTTGGCACTAGAAAGCGGCCACGTTGTCTACAGCCCGGGAACCTTAACGCCTGAAGCTTTCGTTCAAAAAATCCAATCGCTCGGCTATGATGCCGTGCTCGAGCAGGACCAACAGGAAGCGACCGATTACAAGGAACAGGAAATCAAGAAAAAGACCCGCCTATTCTGGATATCTGCCGCTTTCTCGTTGCCGCTCCTATGGACGATGTTCAGCCACTTCACGTTCACGTCCTGGATGTACGTCCCGGAATTCCTGATGAATCCGTTCGTGCAATGGGCGCTCGCGACACCGGTGCAATTCTGGGTCGGCGCGACCTTCTATAAAGGCGCCTATTTCGCATTGAAAAACAAAAGCGCCAATATGGATGTATTGGTCGCACTCGGTACCTCGGCCGCCTATTTCTACAGCGTCTACCTGGTCCTCGCCAACCTAGGCATGGGCCATAATATGGGCTTGTATTTCGAAACGAGCGCCGTCTTGATCACCTTGATCGTTCTCGGCAAAGTATTTGAAGCGCGCGCGAAAGGCCGATCGTCCGACGCCATCAAGAAACTGATGAAGCTGCAGCCGCAGCATGCGCTCGTCGAACGCGGCGAAGAATTCATCAGCGTGGCGATCGCAGACGTCAAAGAAGGCGATATCCTGTTAATCAAACCGGGCGCAGTGTCTCCGGCAGTTCTGCCGTTGACGAATCGATGCTGACCGGTGAAAGCCTGCCGGTCGATAAGTCGGCGGGCGACGCAGTATATGCTGCGACCGTCAATGCCAATGGTTCGTTGAAAGTGCGCGCCGATAAGATCGGTAAAGATACCGTATTATCGAATATCATTCGCGTCGTCGAACAGGCGCAAGGATCGAAAGCGCCGATTCAACGCCTGGCTGACCAGATTTCGGGCATTTTCGTTCCGATTGTCGTCGGCATTGCAATCGTGACGTTCTTGATCTGGTACTTCCTCGTCGCCCCTGGAGATTTTGGGGCGGCGTTGACCAGCACGATCGCCGTTCTTGTCATCGCCTGCCCGTGCGCGCTGGGGCTTGCTACACCGACGTCGATCATGGCCGGTTCTGGACGCGCCGCTGAACAAGGCGTATTGTTCAAAACGGCAGAATCGTTGGAGACGACAAAGCATATCGATACGATCGTGCTCGATAAGACCGGTACCATCACTAACGGCAAACCGGTTGTTACCGACTTTATCCCAGTGCCGGATGTCGATGCCGAACAAGTCAAACGGCTTGTTGCCAGCGCAGAAAGCGAATCCGAGCACCCCGTTGCACAGGCAATTGCAGATTTCGGAGCTGCAGGGCTCGCAGTCACTGGATTTGAAGCAGTTCCTGGACATGGCATCAAAGCGCATGTCGATGGCCAGGATGTTTGGATCGGCAACCGCCGCTTGCTCGATGGCATTACAGTGGACGAACAAGCGGCCGAACGATTGGAACAAGACGGCAAGACCGCGATGTTCATTGCCATCGATGGAAAATACGCGGGCCTTATCGCTGTCGCTGACACGATCAAGGATTCTGCAAAAGCCGCCGTCGAAGAAATGAAACGCATGGGGCTGCGCGTCGTCATGCTGACCGGCGACCAGCAGCGCACCGCCGATGCCATCGCCAGACAAGTCGGCATCGATGAAGTCGTCGCCGGTGTCCTGCCGGCTGAAAAAGCGGGACACGTGGCGAAGCTGCAAGAGCAAGGGCGCAAAGTCGCGATGGCTGGAGACGGCTTGAACGATGCACCGGCACTTGCGACTGCCGATATCGGCATGGCTATGGGCACTGGCACTGCAATCGCCATGGAAGCAGCCGACATCACTTTGATGCAAGGCGATTTGATGCGCGTCGCGGATGCCGTCCGCATGAGCCGCCTGACCGTCCGCAACATCAAGCAGAATCTGTTTTGGGCGCTCGCCTATAACTCGGTCGGCATTCCGATTGCTGCTGCCGGATTCCTGGCCCCTTGGCTTGCAGGCGCCGCGATGGCGTTCAGTTCCGTTTCCGTTGTCATGAACGCATTGCGTTTGCAGCGCGTGAAATTAAATAAGTAAACGATTCCCAAAGCTCCCGGCTGCCATCAGGCAAGCGGGAGCTTTTTCATTGTCCATCTTTTTTCGGCTGCCGTTGTTCTGAGTGGCAAACAAGAGTAAAATGAAAACACCAGTCTTTGCAGAAAGCAGGAATTCCTTTATGAAGAAAACCATTTTATTGCTCATGTCCGTCCAGTTTTTCGTCTATCTTGGCTTCGGCCTAATCATTCCGATACTCCCTGAAGTGATCGTCCAGCAAGGTTATGCGGACATCCACGTCGGAGGATTAATTACAATATATGCCCTCTCGTCCTTTTTCACCGCGCCGTTATGGGGCAGGTTATCCGACCGCACCGGCCGCAAAAAACTGATCTTGGTCGGGCTTGCCGGATTCGCGCTCAGTTTTTTCCTGTTCTCGCTGTTTCTCGATAATCTTATCCTGCTGTACATGTCTCGCGTTATCGGCGGCTTGTTCTCGGGTGCGCTTTATACAGCCGTCACGGGATATGTTGCGGATATCACTACCGATGAAGAGCGCAATAAGTACATGGGCCTTCTCGGCATGTCGATCGGGCTCGGCTTTATATTCGGGCCGGCGATCGGCGGCTTGCTCGGTGCGGTCTCCTTATCCTTGCCATTCACCGCTTCAGCTACCCTTGTGCTATTATTGATGGTTTATGCAAGCATCGTCTTGAAAGAACCGGTCCGCAAAGGCGAAGCAGTCAAACGCAAGCTGTTGCCAAAAGGCGCCAGCACACTTTGGCATTATCGCATCCGTTATTTGTTCCTGTTCTCCTTCATGGTGACGTTCCTGCTCGCGGGCTTGGAGTCGACGTTCCAATTGTTCCAGATTGACCAAATCCAAATTACCCCGCTCCAGCTCGGCTATTTGTTCATGGCCTCTGGCTTTGTGGATGCCGCGATTCAAGGCGGCGTTGTCCGCCGTGTGAAAAACGGCACCGAGACGCAATGGATCATCGGCGCACAGATCGTCACCGCGCTAGGCTTGGTGCTGTTGCCGTTTACGACCAGCTTGGTGTTTGCCGGTGTCGCACTCAGCATCTTCACTGCCGGCAATGCCCTCGCGCGCACCGTGCTCGTCTCGCTCACTTCGAAAGAAGCGGGCGGCAAATACGGCACAGCGGCCGGCATGACTTACTCGATGGACAACCTCGGGCGCATTATCGGCCCGCTGTTTTTCACGTGGCTGCTCACGATGCAATCCGGCGCCATCTATTATCTTTCAGGCGGATTGGCCATTTTCAGCATCATCTTGATCGTCCTGTTCAAAGCTTCTAAAAAATCGTTGCGCTATACAGAACAACAAGCCGGCCAAAACCCGGCATAGGAAATCCCCAGACAGCACGGCTGTCCGGGGATTTTTTCATAGATATAATAAAGCGATCCAGATGACATGGAGCGACAAAATACCGGCATAGACGAAATTGGCAGCCAGAAGTAAATAGCGCCAGACCCGGGACTCGAGCCGCACGAGCGGGGTGAAGAGGAACGCGGCAAGGCAGGCGGACAACAACAGCTTAACCGAAAAGATCGCAAGCGGCGGCAATCCGCTGAGCAAAGGATTCGCTTCTTCGATCGCTCCCGCAAGCAGCCCCCAATAAGTCAAAAAACCATCCGCTAAATTCAACACAGCCAATGTCCAGATCGGTTTCTTTAGCGGCGTTCTCAATTGTTCGGACATGTCACGCACCTCTCCTCCCCGTAAATTAATTTTTTATGGATAAAAAAGGCATTCGATCAATTGGACTGATCGAATGCCTGAAAATGCTTAATATGGCGTGCCTCCATTTATATGAAGTACTTGGCCCGTCACGTACGATGAGTCGTCTGAAGCCAAATACACATATCCTGGAGCCAGTTCATCGGGTTGCCCTGGCCGCCCGAGCGGCGTGCCGCTTCCGAATCCTTCGACCTCTTCCGCCGGGAAGGAGGCCGGGATGAGCGGTGTCCATATCGGGCCGGGTGCGACTCCGTTAACCCGGATGCCTTCTTTTGCGAGCGATCCGGACAAGGCGCGGGTGAATGCCAGAATCGCGCCTTTTGTAGACGAATAATCAATTAAGCTTGGCTCGCCGCGGAATGCTGTAATCGACGTCGTATTGATGATCGATGCACCAGGTTTCAAATGATCCAGTGCCGCTTTTGTTAGGTGGAACATGCTGAAGACATTGGTGCGGAATGTTTTCTCCAGTTGCTCTGCTGTGATGTCCTTTAGAGACTCCTGTACATGTTGCTCTGCGGCGTTGTTGACCAGCACATCGAGTTTCCCGAATTTCTCGATCACTTGAGAAATGACTTGTTTGCAAAACGCTTCGTCGCCGATATCTCCAGCGATGAGCAGGCATTTGCGCCCCTCTTTTTCGACGAGCTGCTTCGTTTCCTCGGCATCTTCGTGTTCATCCAAATAGGAAATTGCTACATCTGCCCCTTCTTTTGCAAAAGCGACGGCAATGGCGCGGCCGATTCCGCTGTCGCCGCCAGTTATGAGTGCGGCTTTGCCAGGCAAACGCTGCGAGGCACCCGCCAGATTCCCTTGGAAATCCGGGTGCGGTTTCATTTCATTCTCAAATCCAGGCTGGCGTTCCTGATGCTGCGCCGGCACTTTTTCCACTTTGTCTTTCATCGAGCATCTCCACCTTTCTCGAATTTTATATCTCCTCCGCTTTTCCCTTTCCGCGTTCTCCTAAAACATGGAATCGCTTGGACGCAAAAAACAATTGTTTTGGATTCAGGACAATACGTTATCAAGCGGTTTTTCCGCAAGTTCCGGATAGGCTTCGCGGATGATGGCCGGGCGCATGCTGTAAGCCGTCAAGATTAAGAGGCATAGGCTGCAAGCCCATAACACATATTGCGCCGGCACCAAGTCATAGAGCAAGCCGAACAGCAAATAGCCAAGCGGCATCATGGCCATCGCCATCGATTCCAAGATGCCGAAGACGCGGCCACGGTATTCTTCGTCAACGTCTTTTTGCATCATGACCCCAATCGGTGTGTTGACGAAAACATTAGAGATGCCGAACGCCAGCATCAAGACGAGCAAGTAGATGACATTGCCCCAATAGGACAAGCCGGCAACAAGTGGCAGGGCGACCGCTGCAAGGAGCAGCGACATGACGATGATGGCGCGCTTGGAAAATTGCAGGGGGAACTTGACTTCCTTGCGCACCGAAAAATAAATCGATGCCAGCAGCATGCCGAGCGCAATCATCGCTTCAATAAAGCCGAAATGTGTGGCTTGCACTTTTAATTGCTGGACGGCGATGAACGGCAAGCCAATCATCAAGGCGGAGAAGAAGAAATTCAAGCCGACAGCCGTCGTGACAATGACGGTGATGACGCGGTTTTTTCGCAGATAGGCAGCGCCTTCTTTCATGCCTTGCCAGACGCCTTGTTTGTCTTCCGCAGACTCCGTTTCGGCGCGTCTTGTATAGAGCCGGAAGTTCATCGTCGCTTCGAGTGCCGCAGCAAGCGCATAGGCGATCACTTGGATCAACAGGAAAACGTTCATCGACACAAAGCCGAACAGCATGCCGCCGATGACCGGCCCGCCGATCGTGGCGATGGCAAGTGCCGATTGGTTATAGCCCATCGCTTTTTGGATACGGTCCGGGTCGATCAAATTGGCAATGGAAGATGAAAAGGCGACGCTTGTGAACATGGAACTGACGGAAATCAATGCGGTCGCCGTGTAAATCGCTGCAAGCGACAAGCCGTTCGACATACTGTAGAGCAATAGCCCGCCGACGGATAAGACGCTCGCTGCCTGAGACAGCAGCACCACAGCTTTTTTCGGGTAATTATCCGCGACATAACCGGCAAACGGCGCAAACAAGGTCCGGGGCAGAATACTGCAGATCAAATTGATGGCGAAACTGGCGGCGGAACCGGTCAAAGCCAGGACGTAGAGGCTGATGCCGAATGCGTAAACCGAACTGCCGAATGTGGAAATCAGTTTACTGATGGTGAACGTATACAGATGGTACGTAGCCTGTTTGATTTTACCCGCTTCGTTCATGTTACTCGCTCCCTTTTCAATAAGTTTAATTTAATTAAACAAAATATATCACGCTTTTATTCGCATTACAAGCAAAAGTTTAATATAATTAAACTATGTTTTTAATTCCATTCCGGCGCGTGGCATCCAGCTGGTTTACAATGAAAGTGAAGATCACATTTTCAAAAGAATCGGCGCATGCATGAAAGCATGGCGCCACTAAATATACGAAAAAAGCAGGTGAGTTTATGGCATCTTTGGGGGAACGGATTAAACAGATACGAAAACAGCAAGGTCTGACTTTGCAGGCGCTTGCGGGAGATCAACTGTCGAAGGGTATGCTCAGTTTGATCGAGAACAACAAAGCGAATCCGTCGATGGAGAGCCTTTCCTATATCGCGGAGCGGCTTGGGATCGAGCGCAATGAATTGCTCCAGGAGATGCCAACCGCGGAGCTTCGCGCTTTGCTCGATGAAATTGAAGAAAAGCGCCGGAACGTTTCGGGCACAAGCGACGAGATGATGTCGGGCTTTGAGGAAATTGCAGAACGCATTCATCCTTACGTAGAGAAATTGCCGTTCCGCTACGAATCGGCGCGGCTGCTTGAAATCTACAGCCGCTGCTGCTATCAAACGAAACGTTACGATTGGAAACCAGCGTTCGACCGGGCGGAAGCGATTTATGAACAATTGCATTTGATTAATTCTGTCGCTGATCTTCATATGTTCCGAGCGTTAATGAAATTCACTGAACACCAGTACACAGAAGCTTTGGCATCGTTACAGGCTTCGCGGAAAACCATCGAAGAACAAAGCGGCGTTTTGGATCCGCTAAAAAAACTGGACTTCGATTATTATGAGTCTATCCTGTACTCCGCGACAGGCGATCAAAAGAATGCCCGCCGTTTGATGGAAGAGGCGATTGAATATTCCAGGAAACATCAGATTTTCTACCAGATCAATGCGCTTTACCGGCTTGCCGGTTTTGAAGCTTTGCTCGCAGGAGATTTGGAACGCAAAGATTATTATGTGGGGAAACTTAAAATTTTCGCGGAATTTTCGGATGATCCGGAAATCAACGCCTACGCCAATGCCATCGAAATCCACTACTTGAACTCTTTCACTCATGAATACGAAAAGGCAGACCAGCTGCTCGAGGAAACACGCAATCTGCTGGATGAAGAGGATTTTTATTTCCTCGAAAAAGGCAAGGCACTTTTCGGCATGGCTCGGATTGAGGAAGCGCTAGACTGCTTCAAGCAACACCGCATGAACAGTTTCATCCACCACCCGTATGATTTATCGATGCACTATGAGAAAGAAGCCTATATGGCCTTGATCTACGAACAATTAGGCGATCATGAACAAGCGAAAACATACGCCCAGAAGGCCAAGGAGTTAATCGAACCGATGCCGGACCTGCCTTATAAACAGTTTATTTTGGAGACACACCGAAAAATCTGGGGCAAGGCGGACTGATCATCAAGGTCCATATAAAAATGGCAGGAAAGATGAGCTCGAACTACGTGAGAGCTTATCTTTGCGATGCAATGCTCTGCATTAGTAAGCAACAGCATTCACGAGGAAACGCTTCTTCAATTATTGAGACAGGGCTTTGATTCTTGAATGCAGAAAAGGCAGGAGACCCTGGTCTCCTGCCTTTTTCTATTTAATTTCTTCGAAAGCTTCTTTAATATCATATAAACCAATGTCGAGGTCGGTTGTTTCGCCAGTGGCAAGTTTCGCGAGCTGCATGCCGAGATACGGTCCCGCCGTAAGCCCTGATGCGCCGAGTGCGTTGGCGGCGAAAAGCTGCGCTTGCCCTGGCACTTGCCCGATGAACGGCAAGGCGCTCAGTGTTGCCGGGCGAAACCCGGTCGCGGCTCCCGTGAACTCAGCTGCAGCAAGCCCTGGCGCGACGTCCAAGGTCTTCTCCAAGATATGAAAAATGCCGCCGGCGGTCAGTTTGTCGTCGAAACCTGTATTGTTCTCGTGTGTCGCACCTGCGACGATGCGCCCGTCCTCAAACGGCACGATGTATTGCCCAAACGGCACCATCGCAACCGGCCAGTCGCCTGTTCCCGTGTCGGCGGATTGCAAATGCAAAATCTGCGCTTTTTGCGGAACGACTTTCAAGTGAAGCCCGAGCGGTTTGAACAGCTCCGCAGCCCACGCGCCCCCGGCAGAAATGATGCGATCTGCAGCCAATCTCTCCCCGTTCACTTCCACGCCTGTCGCCTGTCCCGCTTCTATCAGCAGCTTGGCGTCACCTTGGATAGACTTGGCGCCTAATCGCTTGGCGGAACGGATAAGTGCATCACGGATCGCCCCGCCGTCGACGCGCGCCGCCCCGCTCACATATAAAGAGCCGTAGCGATCACCCGCATATGGAAATCTGTCTTTCGTTTGTTCCGGCGTCAATCGTTCGAGTTCCCCCATTTCGGGAGATCCCGCCTGACGTTCGCGCGCTTTCTGTTCCATCTTGTCGAGTTTCGATTCTTCGTGAATGCTGACGATGCCCACTTGCTTATAGCCGGTCTTTTTCTCCCCTAGCGCTTCGAGTTCTTTAATGAGAACCGGGTAATAAGCAGCTCCGTTTGAAGCGAGACGGTACCAAGCCTGGTTGCGCCTTTGCGAGATCCACGGGCAGACAATACCTGCTGCCGCGCCTGTCGCCTGGCCGCGGTCCGCCCGATCGATCAATGTGACACTGTTACCTGCTTTTACTGCGTAATACGCTGCGCTTGCCCCGACGATGCCGGAGCCGATGATAATGATTGATTTCATTTTTCTGCACCTTGCTTCCTTGACAATCTTCTTTCCATTCTAACGAATCACAGCAGGAGACTCAAATTGTGCTGGGCTGGATTGGAAATCCTCATTTTGGGTAAAGCAGTCATATGAAGAAAATCCAATAGACGAATCTTAAGGAGGAATCAATGTTTATGGAACGCAGCACTGAAACTGAGGCAATCATGCCGATGACATCGATCCGCAGCGGCTCGGGCATCGAAATCGCTCCGGATACGTATTGCTATACGACTAAAATCTCCAACGTTTTCTTGATCGGAAACCCCTCTATCAGTCCGCGCTGGGTACTGGTGGACGCTGGCATGCCGCATTCCGCCGAAAAGATATTAAAGGAAGCTGAAAAACGTTTCGGCCCGGACCAGCAATTGCAGTCAATTTTGCTGACGCATGGCCATTTCGACCATGTCGGCGCACTCATCGATATTCTTGAAAAACATCCGGTCCCTGTCTATGCACATCCTGAAGAATTTCCGTACTTGACCGGAAAAGAAGATTATCCAGAGCCCGACTCCACTGTAGAAGGCGGAATGGTCGCAAAAATATCCAAGACGTTCCCGGTAAAAGCCATCGATATTTCCGAGCATTTGGTCGAGCTTCCGGCAGACGGCAGCATTCCCGATTTACCGAATTGGCGTTGGCTCCATACACCCGGCCATACAAAAGGCCATGTCTCATTCTTCAAGGATGTCGGCCGTGTATTGATCGCAGGGGATGCATTTGTCACGGTCAAGCAGGATTCACTTTACAAAGTGATTCGCCAGAAAAAAGAAGTGCATGGCCCGCCGGTGTATTTAACGACCAATTGGCGCTCCGCATGGGAATCAGTGTCCAAACTGGTCGACCTAAAACCTTCTTTCGCTGCCACTGGGCACGGCAAACCGATGAAAGGGTCGGCTTTGGCGAAAGGACTGGTCGAGCTGGCGGATCATTTCCCGGATATCGCCGTTCCATCTTATGGAAAGTATGTCCATACCAAATGAAAAATGAAAAGAGCGCTTACATTGGCGCTCTTTTTTTATTGACAATAAAAGTTTTGGAACTTTTCAGAAATCCTGTTTAGCATTCCCTAAATATGGGTATATATAATATGCACTCCCGGCTCTTCTGAGGGAGGTAATAACGAACGGAGATGAACGGCAATGACTAAACACGTGCTTTTTGTATCAGACCATGGAGATCCTTTGGCAAAGCTCGGCGGGAAACAAGCAGGCGGCCAAAACAATTACGTCAAGCAACTGGCACTCGCTCTTGAAAATAGAGGGTGGCAGGTGGATGTCGTAACCCATTGGTGCGATGAAAATGCCCCACAAGTGGAACATTTCGGCGAACGCTGCCGTGTGATTCGTATAGAAGCAGGCTTTAAAGGATTCGTTTCAAAAAATGAAATGTATTCCATGCTGCCGGCATTCTATGCAGAGATGAAACGCTTATTGCCGCTTTCGAATTATGATATTGTCCATACCCATTACTGGCTTTCAGGATTAATCGGTAAAAAACTGAAAGAAGAATTCGGTTTGCCTTATATCCATACATCCCACTCGCTCGGGTGGGCAAAAGAAGAAGCGACCGGCACGCATGATGCACGGCGCGAAAAAGCAGAAGAAACAGTGCTTTCGCATAGCGACCATATCCTGGCGACGACCAATACGGAAAAGCAAGTGATCAGAGAGAACGTT
>NZ_JAPEHT010000033.1 GCF_028823615.1 Planococcus sp. A6 | reverse complement strand
GGCTCGATTCCCGCCCCACGGAAAGCGAGCGATAAGCTTCGAAAAATACGGTTTCCTTAGTTTCTCGACAGCCATTAAAAAAAGAGCTCACGGATGAGCTCTTTTTTTATTCAACAGCCAGTCGGCGCACCGATCATGACCAGGCCGCCTTGCTCGCCTTGCGTATCAAAATCCAAAGCGAGCTCCTCTGCCATTTCTTTTGCGTCCGGCGCGACCGCTACACGGATGCCGTTCACATCGATGAGTTCATCCGTTTGTTCCGGTGCATCGAGCGACAAGCCAATTTGCGGACCGCAGCAGCCGGCGACTGCATAAAGGCGCAAGTTTTCCGTTTGCTGTTCTTCCAGAATGGACTGGATATAGTTCTTAGCTTCATCGGTAATCATCATAAACTCCATCTCCCCTGTTCTTTTCAATTATTCTTCACTTTAACATGGACTAGGCTTGCGGAAAAATGCGGTGCAGCGATTCTTTCAGTTCAGGCTTTACGCTGATGATCGGCCGTACGTTCGTCGCCATTTGTTCGGCTTCTTCTACGGTCTTCGCTTCGCCTAATGCAAGCAAGGTACCGATTGCGACAGTTCCGGTGCGGTTGCTGCCCCCTGCGCAGTGGAAAAAGACTTTCTTGCCTTCTTCGTACGCAGTGACAACCCCGTCCACCGCTTCTTGTATCGACTCATCCTGATGTTCTTTAGAATCGTCGATAATCGGTGCATGGATTCGTGTATAGCTTTCTTCGCTGTCTCCTGCTTCTGCGCGCAAATCGAAGACGACGTCGATGCCTTCATTTTCAACTGCTGTTTTCGCATCTGCTGCGCCGCCGATGAAAATGCGGTCTTTCACTAATGGCTGGTATGCTTCACTCATCGTTTTCCTCATCCCTTCCAAACTCATTTGATGTCTCCATTATTATAAAATGAATTCTTTCAATTGGTCATAACCAATTTTCTCTTCTTCGAGCCAAGGAATGATGGCGCATTTCTCGGCCAGTTCTGCGTCAACTTTGCGAATCCACTTTTTCTCGGAAATCGCGCGTCCCCTCAGTACAGCATCCGCTGTATTTGTAGCATAAAGGCTTTGGTTAATGACCCACCATTTCGGCTCGATCCCGGCACGCTTTAAGTCTTCTTCGAGACGCGCCGCTTCCAATACCGGTGTCGCTTCCGCCAAGGTGACGATGACGACACCTGTTTCTTTTGGATTGCGCAGGCGCGGCAATAGTTTTTTCACACTGTCCGGCACATCGCCTGTCGAGCGGCTCATTTCCTTATGATAGGCTTCTGTCGAATCGAGCAGCAATAAAGTATGCCCGGTCGGCGCAGTATCGATGACGACGATTTCGTTCTCGGACTTCTCGACTACTTTGGCGAAAGCTTGGAACAACGCGATTTCTTCGGTGCACGGCGATTCCAGGTCTTCTTTCAAATAAGCGAGCTCTTCCTCAGTCATCCCGCTGCCTGCCTGTTCGATGACGGTTTCTTTATAACGCGCCACTTCGATGTCTGGATTGATGCTGCTGATGGACAAATTATCGCGTGTGCCGCTTCCTTCAAATGTATACGCTAAGTGAGCTGCCGGGTCGGTCGTCGTCAAATGGACTTGATGGCCTTTCTCGGATAAGCCGACTGCGATGGCGGATGCGACGGAAGTTTTGCCGACGCCTCCTTTGCCCATCGTGAAAATGACGCGCGTATTGTGTTCGGAAAAGTCATCGATGACGCTGTTCAATCCCGGCAAGTCGAGCGGCTCGCCCGCTTCTTCCGTTTCGAACGAAGTAATTGCGTATGAACTGAACAGATGGCGCAAATTTTCAACGCCAGTCAACGAATAAGAAACGTATGGCAATGCATAAGCCATCACTTGCTTCAACGCTTCAGGTGTCCGATCGATCGCCTCACGCTGCCGCTTGTAGAATGCTGCCGAGACCGCGTCTTCCGGCTGATGCGTCTGAAGCAGCCCATTGACGATGAGCAATTGGTTTTTGATGCCGATTTCTTTTAATTCAAATGACGCACGGTCCGCCTCGAGCAAGGAGGAATTGTCAGGGCGCGCCACTAAGATCAAAGTCGTCCTTTTTTCCTTCAAGCCCAGCGAGCGGGCCGAGGCATGAGGCACCGTGCGTACTGTCTTCCAAAAAGCCGCTCCACGCCGTCGGCAATTGCAAGAGGCGCAGTGTATGGCCGGTCGGTGCAGTATCGAAGAGGACATGATCGTATTGCGCTAAAATCTCCTCATCTGCCAGCAAATGCGAAAACTCATCGAATGCCGCGATTTCGACCGTGCAAGCACCGGATAATTGCTCTTCCATCGTCGCGAGTACCGCATCCGGCAATTTGCCGCGGTAAGGCCCGACGACACTCTCTTTATAAGCTTTGGCCGCTTGTTCCGGGTCAATGTTGCAGGCGGACAAATTCGCAACAGACGGAATGGCTTTCGGGTCGTTCGTCAGTTCCACTTCTAGCACGTCTTGCAAATTGGAAGCCGGATCTGTGCTGACGAGCAATACCTTCTTGCCCTGATCAGCTAAGGCGACAGCTGTTGCACACGCAGTCGAAGTTTTCCCGACACCGCCTTTACCGGTGAAAAACAGAAACGGAGTGACGGCCATTTGATTCGGATTGAACAATGAATACATAGGAACGCTCCTTTAGTTGTTGATGTTCAGTGACACGCGCACGCGCGGCTTTTCATGTAATTCGGACGGTGCGGTCTCGAACCACTCTGCCAATTCTTCTGTTGTCGGGTATTCGGCAATCTTTGCGACTTCTCCGTTGACCAGCACAACCGGCAACGCGTCCGGTCCTTTTTCGACCAGCATTTGATTGACTTGTTTATTGTCCACAAACGCACCAGGATCATCCGTCAAATTATGGCGTGAAATCGCAAAGCCCTTTTTCTCGAGTGAATACACGGCCGACGCGATGCGCGTCAGTTCCGGGTCCACAGTAGGGCCGCAAACACCCGTCGAACAGCACATCGCCGGATCGAAAATTTCTACCTTTTTCATATTCAGCTCTCCTTCAACCTGCGTAGTTTGGTTCTATCAAATAAGATTAGAGTCATCATACATATGCTTACTCTATTCAAAACTTCACTTACTCACCAGTTGCAGCGAAATGGCGGATGCGCGATTCGATATCATCGCGTACCGATTGGAACACTTTCCATTTCTCTTCTTCGGTGCCTTGCGCTTTTGCTGGATCCGTAAAGCCCCAGTGGTCGCGTTTTACGTGAGGCGGCGTCATTGGACATTTATCTGCCGCATCGCCGCAAAGTGTCACCACAAAATCCGCATTGTTTAATATTTCGGTGTCGATGACATCGGATGTTTGATTCGAAATATCGATATTCACTTCATTCATCGCTTTTACCGCGTTCGGGTTCAAGCCATGCGCTTCGATTCCGGCGCTCAATACTTGCCACTCATCGCCCAAAATTTCTTTCCCCCAGCCTTCCGCCATTTGGCTGCGGCATGAATTGCCCGTGCATAAAAAGTACAATGTTTTTTTCGTCATATTGATTAGCTCCCTTGTTCCATGAATGGTTTTTATATCTCTATGTTATTCAACGTGATGCCTTTTCCGTATCACTATTACTCACAACGAATGCGTAGTCCCTGCTCCACCAATTTCTCGATGCGCTCATCCTGGCTCGGAATGAATGACAAGACTTGCATGAGCATATCGTATAATTCACTTTCCTGGTTCAATGAATAGAAAATCCATTGCCCCTTGCGCTTTTCCTTCACTAAACCGAGATCGCGAAGCTTGCGCAAGTGCTGGCTAATCGCCGACTGGCTGACATTGAAGATTTCCACGAATTCACAGACGCAGCAATCGTTTTTTTCGAGCAATTTGACCATCGACAATCTCGTCTTGTCGCCTAATAGCTTCAGCACCATGCTCGCCTTGTCGATTTCTATTTCGCGCGCTTTCACTTCCATCGGATGATTTCCCCCGCTTCTATAATTAGGTTTGCTTAAATACTGTAATACCAAATACAGCATATCAGCATATGCTTATATGTTCAAGCAGTGATCTGGATGATAAAACATATTCAACACGTATTTCCATAGAAAAAAGGAGCGGCATGGTCCCGCTCCTTACTGGCCGATTCTTTTCTTCAGTGATGATGATGCCCTGCCGCTTCAGCCTCTTCTTGCCCTTGGCAGCGAATCGAGTCGTCATGTGGGTGGTCTTCATTTTCCAATTGGACGGTGACATGGCCGATTTTCAGCTCCAACAGCGCATGTTCAATATCCCTAAGCACTTGCTGGCTGTCTTTGAACGAGATCTGTTCTTTGACGACTACATGTCCCGACATGGCATTTTTTCCGCTCGTGATGCTCCATACATGCAAGTCATGGATGCTTTTCACCCCAGGTAACGCTTCGATCGTTTGCGCTACTTGCTCCAGGTCGACATTTTTTGGTGTCCCTTCCATCAAGACATGCACCGCTTCTTTCGTCACGCGCCAACCGCTGATCAAGACGAGGATAGCGACAACCACACTCGCCAGCGGATCTGCCCATGCCCACCCGAAGAAAATGATCAAAAGGGCTGCCGTGATCGCGCCGACCGAGCCAAGCAAATCACTTAAGACATGCAAAAAAGCGGCACGGAGATTCAAGTTTTCTTTCGTATCTCCACCGCGCATCAAAATCCACGCGACGAGGATATTGACGAGCAAGCCGATGACCGCGATAGCCAACATTCCTGAAGTCGCAATTTCCGGTGGATCTGAAAACCGGTGGTAGGCTTCATAGAAAATATAAAGTGAAATCAAGACGAGCGTCACTCCGTTAAAGACTGCCGCTAAAATTTCAAAACGTTTATAGCCGTAAGTCTTCATTTGGTCGGCTGCTTTTTCGCCAATGGAAAAAGCCAGGTAGCCGACACCCAGCGAAATGGAATCGCTCAGCATATGGCCGGCATCAGCTAGTAGCGCTAGGCTGTTCGTCAAATATCCACCGACCGCCTCGACCACCATATAACTGGTGATGATCAAAAAGGCGACCAATAATGTTCTTTTATTACGGCTATGCGAATGATCATGTGATGATCCCATCGCCAACACCTCCACTGCAGCTTTTAATAATCCTTTTCTCTAAATGTATTCCCGAAAAATCGCCAGATATCCTATCGAAAACGAAACAAACATCCAGTCACTAGGCTTCCTAACCATAAAAAAACCGGCTCCCATGGCCGGTTTTATCACTGATTTTCTGAGGCTGTTGTCAGGACGGATTCCAGTGATGCTTCAAAACGCAAATTCATTTCCCGTTTCAACAGATGCAATTTTTGGGCATGGTCCGGCTTTACGCCTGTAATCACTGCATCGATCCCCATGACGCCCAAGGTCTGCACGAGCGACTCCAGGTAACTGACGCCTTCTTGCGTCACCGAACCCATCGCCGTCAAATCGATCACGACCGTATCGGCTTCGTATTCGTAGATGCGCGTGACAATATACGGGCGGATCGCTTCAACTTTTTTGGCGTCCAAATTACCGAACAACGGAATGAGCACGTAGCCGCCGCCGATTGCGATGCACGGTGCAGAAAGTTCGCGAACTTTCTCCAGCAGCGCATCCGAACGTTCTTTTTCCTTGAGCAATTCATAATCCGTTTCTTTCAAGCGGCCTCGCAAGCGAACCAATTGCGCCATGATCGTAGCCATTTGTTCATCTTTTGGCACCAGCACGAGATTCAACGAAAAGTCGCTGTTCCAGCGGTAATAGACGTCCGCCAAAAAGAAGCCGGCCGCTGTGATGAAATTCAATTCGACAGGTTTTTTGCTGTCGCGGGTTTTTAGCAACCGCTCCGCTTTGGCACGGCTTCCTTCATCGAGCAATTCAAAGAATCCACTTGGTTTTCCGAAAAGCTGTTCTGCCTCATGCGAATAGTCGACGACCGTAAAGCTATTGTTCAATTGAAAAGCCGGAAGCGGCCATTCAGCCAGTGGAGAGCGTGTCATCGTTCGACCCCTTTCCAGTGCGGATCCATTCCCTGAGCGCACCAAGTTCCCGGACGACGACCGCTCCTTTTATACGCAAATCCGCAAAGCTCGACAAAGTGACGGCCCTGCCGCCAATCAGGACGGCTGGATTTGAGTCCACCTTAGAGAAAGCTTCGGCGTAGGTTTTCAAAACCGGCAAGCGGTGTGCAAGTGCCCCCGACAATGCAACAACATCGGGCTGCCAGTCACCGGCCAATTCGAGCGCTGAATCGAGCGGCAAATTCGGTCCCATATAGCGGACATCATAGCCCTCTTCACGGAACATCGCCGCGACCATCTTGAGCCCGATATAATGCTCTTCGCCTTCTGGCCCAAAGATCATCGCTTTTTTACGGCCCTCTTTATCTTTATTGCGCAGTTCCGTAGCGGACAAGACAAAATCGCAAACAGCGGTTGCCAAATGCTCTTCCGCTACCGATATTTCATTTTGTTCCCATAATTCCCCGATGCGGTACATCGCCGGCGTCAGAAGTTCGCCGTAAAGCTGTTCATGTGAATGGCTTTCCAGGAAATCCTGGACGTATTTCAAAGCTTCCTCTTCCTGCCCCTGCAGGAAAAGATCCGAAAGCTGTGTTGACTCGTTCATTTGATCAGCCCCTTTTATGTGGAGGGAGCTCCAATAACCGGACTGCGCGATCGAGGCAGCCCCGCATGAAATCTCCTTGCGTTGTTTCGGTATAGCGCGGCACAATTTCGATAAGCCGCTGAAAATTATCGATGATTAGCGCAGTTTCGACATTGCGGCTTACGAGCACCGTCTCGAGCCAGAGTGCATAGTCTAGAAAGGATTGCTCGCTTTGCAATTGCCAGGCCGTTTCGAGGTAATCTAAGTGGTGATGATTGTCTTTGACGGTATGTTCATATCCCTTATCGCCAAAACGTTCCCATAAATTCGGGTACGCTTCGTATATACCATCTGCCGTGTCGGTCGCGATTTGCTGTTTTTGTTCCTGGTTCATTCGGCCACCACTTCGTATTGATGGACTTTCGGGACGATGCCCGCGAGTTCCTGGTCTGGATAATTCTTCTCCAAATCATGAATCTCCTTGAACTCCTGGCTCTTGACCCAGTTCATATATGCCTGCTTGGATTGCCATTCCAAGTGGACGGTCAGTTCATGGCGCTTTTTCGTGTTTTGGATCAGCCGGAATGAAGTGAAGCCTTCCGCCTGGTCTACACGGCGCGATCGTTTTTGGTATATTTCTATGACGTCTTGCACTTTATCTTCTGGCACAATGACGGTCGATGTGACGATGTACATAATTCAGAACCCCTTTGCAACTGGCTTTGTATAAGCCGGGCATGATAAAAGTATACCTCAGCATACCATTTCAGCTTCCGAAATAAAAGCGAGCGCCTTCGGGACATTTACAAGAGTATTTTCAATATTCCGCTTGTATTTCGAAAGTAATTGCCGTATGATGGAAAACATCAACCAACCACAACTATATAAAATGATTCTTATCGAGAGAGATGGAGGGATTTGGCCCTGTGAAGTCTCAGCAACCGGACGTGTTTGTCACGGTGCTAATTCCAATAGGTGAAGCCTAGTAGATGAGAAGATAGCATATACGGCAGGGGCTTTCTTCTTATCATAGGAGAAAGCCCCTGCTTTTTGATTTGAAAGGATGAGGACCATGACACAACATAGCCTAGAAACACGCCTGGTACAACTCGGCAACCGCAGCGACCAACGCACAGGGGCGGTCAATCCCCCGATTTATCTTTCTACCGCCTACGAACACGAAGGCCTTGGCAAATCCACGGGCTATGATTATACGCGGACAAAAAATCCGACACGCCAGCTTCTTGAAGAAGGGATCGCGAATCTAGAAGGCGGCGATGCAGGCTTTGCGTGTAGCTCTGGAATGGCCGCGATCCAGCTGGTCCTCTCCCTGTTCCGCCCGAACGATGAGATTTTGCTTCCCGAAGACATTTATGGCGGCACCTACCGCCTGCTGGAACAATATGAAGAGAAATACCATATCCGCCCCGTATACGATTCCTTCATCGATCCGAAAACGGCCGAAGCGAAAATCAATGACAACACAAAAGCGATTTTCATCGAAACCCCGACCAACCCGTTGATGCAGGAAATTGATTTGGAATTGTATGCACAACTAGCCAAGCGCCACAATCTTTTACTGATCGTCGACAATACTTTTTTAACACCTTTCTTGCAGCAGCCGCTCGCAATGGGCGCCGATATCGTACTCCATAGCGCCACCAAATACATCGGCGGCCATAACGATGTGCTCGCAGGCCTCGTCGCTGCAAAAGGCGCAGGGTTATGCGAGCAGCTTTTCAACGCCCACAACTCAGCCGGCGCTGTGCTGTCGCCGCTCGATTCCTGGCTGTTGATCCGCGGCTTGAAAACCTTGCCGCTGCGTATGCGCCAGCACGAAGCGAACGCCAAAGAACTTGCCCGCTTTCTGGAAGCTCAAGATACCGTGACAGACGTGCTGTATCCCGGGAAAGGCGGCATGCTGTCGTTCCGCCTGCGTGAAGAACAATGGGTCGGGGAATTCCTCGAGAGCCTGTCGCTCATCACATTCGCCGAGAGCCTTGGCGGCGTGGAAAGTTTCATCACGTATCCCGCGACCCAGACCCATGCCGATATGCCGATCGCTGAACGCACGGCACGCGGCGTCTGTAACCGCCTGCTCCGCTTCTCAGTAGGCGTCGAGCAGGCAGAAGATTTGATCGCTGATTTGTCACAAGCCTTGGCCAAACTGGAAAAGGAGGTCGTTTCCCATGAGTGAACGACGCGAGACGAAATTGATCCATTCAGCAGGCATCGATCCATTAACAGGCGCAGTCAATGTGCCGATCTATTTATCATCGACTTTCCATCAGGAAAGCATTGATTCGTTCGGGCCGTTTGATTACAGCCGCTCCGGCAACCCGACTCGTAAATCGCTTGAAGAAACGATCGCCAAACTTGAAGGCGGCGCGCGGGGCTTGGCCTTTTCTTCCGGCATGGCAGCCATCTCATCGGCCTTCATGCTATTGAAAGCCGGCGACCATGTGCTGGTCTCGGAAGATGTTTACGGCGGCACTTATCGCTTCATCACGGAAGTGCTGGAAAAATTCAAAGTCGATTACACATTCGTCGACATGACCGACCTTGGCGAAGTGGCCGCAGCATTCCAGCCGAACACGAAAGTTGTCTACATTGAAACGCCTTCCAATCCTGTCATGAAAATCACCGATATTGAAATGGCTGCAAAACTGGCCAAAGCAAACGATGCGATGACTTTTGTCGACAATACCTTCATGACGCCCCTTTACCAGAACCCGCTTGAACTCGGCGCGGATATCGTGCTCCACAGCGCGACGAAGTTCCTGTCTGGCCATAGCGACATCACGGCAGGGCTTGCGGTGACAAAAGATGCTGGGCTTGGGGAACAATTGGCATTCATCCAAAACACATTCGGATCTGTGCTCGGCGCACAGGATTCCTATACACTGATCCAAGGCATTAAAACGCTCGGCGCCCGCACAAAACAATCCGGCGAGACGACCGCACGCATTGCAGAGTATCTGCATAGGCACCCGCTTGTCGAAGAAGTCTATTATCCCGGCTTTTCGTTCCATCCCGGAAATCCGATCCATAAGCGTCAGGCTAGCCATGCAGGCTGTGTGCTGTCATTCCGCCTGGCGGATAAGGACGCCGCCCGCATTCTCGTAGATGCTTTGGAAATTCCTGTGTTCGCCGTCAGCCTTGGCGCCGTCGAATCGATCTTGTCCTATCCGGCTACGATGTCCCATGCCGCGATGCCACCCGCTGAACGTGAAAAGCGCGGCATCACCGACGGGCTTCTGCGCTTCTCCGCAGGGCTTGAGCATCCCGATGACTTGATCAACGACTTCAGCCAGGCACTCGAAAAAATCGCGATCGCGAAAGGGCTCAGCGTCGCCGATTAATTTTGTTCATTCAAAAAAGACCGTCCGACTCGTCATCAAGCTGACGAAACTGGACAGTCTTTTTTTCATGCCTTTGTACTTGTCGCTAAACTTAAGAAAGCCTGAATTCCAGGGGGAGGGGAATTCAGGCTTTCTTCTATTTATCATAAGACAATCTGCTGGGCAGGCACTTTGAGCGATACTTTGGCAACACCCGTTTCTTCAGCAGCCCTTGCGACTGCTTCAGCGACCGCCTGTGCAACGCGCGGGTCGAACGGCTTCGGTATCACATAATCTTCGTGAAGTTCATGGGTAGCAATCAAAGCAGCGATCGCTTCAACCGCTGCGATTTTCATTGCGTCATTGATATCGCTTGCCTGTACGTCAAGGGCGCCTCGGAACAACCCAGGAAACGCCAGCACATTATTGACCTGGTTGGCAAAATCGGAACGCCCTGTCCCGATGACCCGCGCACCGGCTGATTTCGCAGCATGCGGCAAAATTTCCGGATTCGGGTTCGCCATCGCAAAGATGACCGGATCTTCATTCATCGAGCGTACCATGTTTTCCGTCAATGCGCCTTCTGCCGATACGCCGACAAAGACGTCGGCACCTGCGATGACATCTGCCAATTGCCCTTGTTCCATCTGGTAATTGCTCATTTCCGCAACTTCTGCCTTGAAGGGATTCATGCCATTCGGGCGACCGTTGTATATGGCGCCTTTCGTGTCGCACATGATAATATGGCCAAACCCGAATTTCGCCAGCAATTTGACGATGGCGATGCCTGCCGCACCGGCGCCATTCACGACCACTTTTACGTCTTCGATTTCCTTTTCGACCAATTTCAATGAATTGATGAGGCCAGCCAGCGTTACAATTGCAGTGCCGTGCTGGTCATCATGAAACACCGGGATGTTCATTTCCTGTTTCAGTCGCTGCTCCACGATGAAGCAGGTTGGGGCGGCAATGTCTTCCAGATTGACGCCGCCGAAGCCCGGCTCGAGCAATTTGACGGTTCGGATGATTTCTTCAGCATCTGTCGTATCCAGGCAGATCGGGAAAGCATCCACACCGGCAAATTCCTTGAACAATAAAGCTTTCCCTTCCATGACCGGGAGTGCTGCTTGCGGGCCGATATTGCCGAGTCCGAGTACGGCGGTGCCGTCAGTTATGACTGCAACTGTATTGCCTTTCATCGTGTAGTCATGCACTTTGCTTGGATCCGCATGAATTTCACGGCACGGTGCCGCTACGCCAGGAGAGTAGGCGAGGCTCAAATCCCTCTCGTTTTCCACAGCCACTTTTGAACGAATCTCCAATTTCCCTTGATGCCGTCTATGCAAGTCCAGCGAATCGTTTTTCAAATCGGTCATTTGCCTCATCTCCCTTTTGATTATAATTGTTTATTATATCGCCTCCACGTCAAATTGAAAGACTTTTCTTATAATTCTGATTAATTTCAGACTTTAGGCTGATAGAGAAATGATGAGCCTATATCATTCTTTTTCCATATCCTGTTTAAGGAAGTGAATCAACGCTTCTTCCCGTTCAGCTTGCACAGCTCTCGATTGCGCTTCCGGCCACTCGTAAAAGCCGCTTCCTGTCTTGTTCCCAAGCTTGCCACTTTTTGCTAATTCACTCAGCGTGCGGCCCGGCTTTTGTTCTGTCGACAGGTCCTCGAACAGATAATCCGAAATCGCATAAAAAATATCCAAACCACGCGCCTGCCGATGCTATACGTGACGGCTGCATCGATATCTTCTTTCGACGCCACCCCCGCATCCAGCAAAGCCTGTGCTTCACGGAACAAAGCGAATTGAAGCCGGTTTCCGATAAAGCCAGGGAGTTCTTTTTTCAATAGTACAGCTTGCTTGTTCATCTGCTCGATGAGCGCTTTCGTTCGTTGCAAAGTTTGTTCACTGGTTTTCTCGCCGCCAACGATTTCCACGAGCGGGATTAAATGTGCCGGATTCCAGAAATGTGTCAACACGAAGCGTTCCGGATGTTTCATTCCTTCGGCGAGGGCAGTCGGCATCAACCCCGAGCTATTGCTGGTAATGATAATATCGTTTGCGATCAAGCCCTCCAACTGCTGGTAGATTTGATGCTTCAACCCTATATTTTCAGGTACAGCCTCTATGATGAATTCTGCATTTTCCACCGCTTTTTCCAAAGAACTCGTGAAGGCCACACGCTCCGCTACCTCCTTGGCTTGTTCATTGTCGATCAGTTCATTGTCTGCCATGAGGCGCAGTTTTATTTCAAACCCTTTTTGCGCTGTTTCCAGATCTCGGGCGTCCACCCCGAATATACTTACTGACTGGCCGCTCCATGCCGCTGACAATGCAATTGAATGCCCCATTGTTCCAGCGCCGATAATCGTGATATTTCCCATCTTGACCCTCTCCTTTAGCTAGTAATGACACCTCCATTGTACAGCGAAAAAGCCCGCTAAATCAGCGGGCTTTTTCAATGAAATCGCCTGTCTACTTCTTTTCTTCGGCAAGTTTGATGGAGGCGAGTGTAGACGTGATCGCCATTTCATCGGAGTCATCGGCATTTGCACGGAATTCACGTTTCACTTCTCCGTAACCCTCTACGAAATAATTGCGGTTGATCGAACCGTCTTCTGTCATTGATTCAAGCACGAAAACATCATCAAAATTTTGATATGGCGTCTCTAGGCTTGTGCCAGTTTCCACCACAGTCGCGTCACCGATTTCCTGGCCTTCTTCGATCGGAAATTCCAGGTAAGTCGAAATCACTTCCAAGGCTTCCAATTCTTCGAAGCTTGCCGTGTAGTCATCGTAAAACTCACCTTCCTGTTTAACGAGCTCGATGCGATCTTCATGCAGTCGGAAGACTTTGAGAACGACGGTTCCGCCATTGTCTTCATACGTTGCGACGTGGTTTGCTTCCATGTAATCGGTTTTCAGCGTAAATTCGGCAAATTCATTTCCATATCCTTCAAATCTGGCAATCGACCCATCTTCAAGGAAATAATCATATGGATCGACGGCTGCCTGGCCGCCGTCATGGCTGTCGCCGCTCGTGCCTTCAGCTGGCGTTTCCTCCTGTTTTGCTTCTGTCGCCTCATCTTGGCTTGCCTCTTCCTGCACCGTATCTTCTTCAGGTTCCTCTGTTACCGTATCCTGTGTTCCGCAGCCAGCCACTGTAAGCATCAGTGCCACCCCTCCAAAACCAAGCCAATATTTCATCAACTCTCCTCCTTTTTTAAATATTACGGCTAACAGCCTGATGATAAACCGAATATTCAGTTATTTATTAACGGAATTGATTCGAACTTCCTGTGCGCCTCCGGCTAATCAAAGATGGAGTGAATCGTGATAAATGGGCTTTAGATGGATATCGTATTCTTTCCGCACTTCGTTTAAATCGTAAATATGTCCTCGAAATTCCGGGTCTTCAAGTTTCTCGATCTGTTCATGTACAAGATCCGCAAAATAAACCCCCACGGCTACGCCTTTTGGATATTTACGCTTCACTTCTGCCACAAACTCGTCTGTGAGCTCTTGGTTGAAAGCATGATAAAGCGCCGCGTTCACCACAGTCAAGGAATCTTTCGTCGCGTAGGAGACGACATAATAATTGCCATATTCGTCTTTCAAAAGATCGCGTTCGGCTTCTATATTCATTCTCTTCTCCTCCTTTTAACACTATTACTTGTCCATACCCTCAGCAAGCTTTTGGAAAACAGGTTTCCGAGTCCATAAAAAATCACCTGTACGCCTCTTCTAGACACACAGGTGATTTCCAATCAATACGCCAGCTGCACCAAATCGCCGAATAGCGAAATGAGCAATAAACTGACTACCCCGACAGAGATGGCCGCGATCAAGCCGATGTAAAACGGCTTCAATCCCATCCCGCGGAATATTTTCAAGTTGGTCGATAACCCGACGCCTGCCATCGCGAGGCCGAGCATATAGGTAGATCCGAACGAACTCCAAAAGCTGTAGAATTCTTCCCAGCCCGAGGCGCTGAAAATGCCGAACGCCTGCCCGCCTGAAGCGAGCGTCGCATCCCCGATAGTACGGAGAAACGACAGCAGAAGAAACCCTAGAATGAAAAATGGAAACAATTTATACCATTTCGGCATGGGGTTCCCGTCCTGTCCCTCGCTCCGGAAGAACAAATACGCGATCAGCGGAATCACGGCAATGATGAACAGATTGCGCGTCAACTTCGTGATGGTCGCCACGTCAAGCGCCAGTGTCGAGCCGTACATTTGCTCATACATCAACGCAGCACCGGTTACTTGCGCAGTGTCGTGTATGGCGGTGCCAAGGAACAACCCGGCTTTGATCGGCTCATCTGCAAAAAAGAAATGGGCAAGGTATGGATAGAACAACATGCCCAATAGCCCGAAAACCGTAATATTGGCGATGGCGTACGAAATTTCGTTCTCTTTTGCGCGGATTACCGGTGCTGTCGCCATAATGGCGGTTACGCCGCATATGCCCGTGCCATTTGCGATCAATGCGCCAAGCCGGTTGGACTGCCCAAATAGTTTGGTAAAAAACAAAGTGACGCTGATTCCTACTGTGATACAGGCTATGATGAGCGGCATGCCCCACGCCCCGAGCGTTAAAGCTTCCGTCAAACTCAAGCGCAAACCGAGCAGGATAATGCCTGCCCGCAAGGCGTATTTGACTGCAAAACCGACGCCGCTAATGAAGATCTCCGGCAAGCCTACTGTATTGCGGATGATGATCCCCAACAGGATCGCCACAAAAATTCCTGACACTGGGCTTTTTCCGCCTTCCGGCAATAGCCCGGCCGCCCCGAGTGCCGCGCCGATTAAATCCGCACCATAAATTCCTGCCCATATAACCAACAAACAAAGGGCCAGGCCTGGAAGCAGCCTGACCATTCGCTGATTTTTCGTGTTTTCACTCACGCTCATCTGCTCCTTGCGAACCGTCTTTTGATTTCGTACTAATCGTACCACCAAAATGCGGCTCCGTCTAAGGGCGTTTAAGCTAAGACTTCTTCAAGCAGCCCGATGATGCGTTGTTGCTGCTCTGGTTGCAAGTCAGATCCTGAAGGCAGGCAAAGCCCTTCCGCAAATAATTTTTCGCTGACAGCCGTCTTGCCATGCGGATTATGCGAATAGAATTTGCAGCCCGCAAACAATGGCTGCAGATGAAGCGGCTTCCATACACGGCGCGATTCGATATTTTCCGATTCCAGCCATTCACGGATATAATCCGGCGACCGGTCGGTTCTAGCCGGGTCAAGCAGCATGACTGTCAACCAGCGGTTCGAACGGGTACCTTCAAGTTCCGGCTGGAATTTCACCGCTTCATGCTTGCCGAGCGCAGAAACATAGCGGCCGAAGACAGCTCGGCGGGCCGAGACGCGCAGTTCGATCGCCTCGAGTTGTGCACGCCCGACGCCTGCCAGCACATTGCTCATCCGGTAATTATATCCGACACGGCTATGTTCATAAAATGGGGCGTTATCTTTCGCCTGGGAAGCGAGAAATCGTGCTTGCGCCACTCCTTTTCTGTCATTTGACACTAACATGCCACCTCCGGACGTCGTGATGATCTTGTTGCCATTGAATGAATAAATTCCGTACGTCCCGAGACTCCCCGTTTTCTTGCCTTTATAAGTGGAACCAAGCGATTCCGCTGCATCTTCGATGATGGGCACCCCGTAATGATTACAAAGGGCAAGAAGTTCATCCATGCGGGCGCTTTGTCCATATATATGTACAATGATCACCGCTTTTGGAAGTTTGCCCTCTTGTTCTGCGGCCGCGAATGCTTTTTGCAGCGCCCAGGGAGACATATTCCACGTTTCTTCTTCTGAATCGATAAAGACAGGTTCCGCCCCAGCGTAGAGAATCGGATTGGCACTCGCCACAAACGTCAAACTGGAACAGAAAACACGGTCTCCTTTACCGATGCCCAATAGTTGTAAAGCCAGATGGATTGCGGCAGTCCCTGAAGATAAGGCAGCCGCTGCCTGAGTCGTGGCATACGCCGCCATTTCTGTTTCGAACTGATTGACATTCGCCCCCATCGGCGCAATCCAATTGGACTCGAACGCCTCGCTGATATACTTCTGCTCATTCCCCGTCATGTGCGGGGCAGAAAGAAAAATCCTATCACCTGTTTCTTTAACCGGAACCGGAAAGGGTACAACCGATGTTCCTGCATCCTGTCGAATGTTCATGTACAACAGCCTCCTCTTCTTTCTTCGCACGTTCAGTCCGTGCTGTAATCACTTTGGCAAGTTCGCGGGAATTGCAAATTATTGATGATCAAGCCGGCAGGACCGGTTTCTTCCGACAGGTCATTCGAGCGGCCTTTCACGGTAAAAATCATATCCTCACCGAATATGCCTGTCATTTCCTGGATAATATCTTGTTCAAGTTGCGGAGGAACGAAATCAGTTCCACTGAGCCATATTTCAATCGCATCCAGAGAGTTCTGAACGAACTGCATGGAAGGCGCAGCTTGCTGGAATTTCCCTTGCACCGTCGCCAAATACAAACTTGTCACCTTGCCTCTGCTCCTCGATTGCAAAAAGCCGGATATTGGCTTGAATGGCTTGCGGACTACCGGATGTACACTGCCGCATGGACACGGACAATGCACCGGCATCCACTGTTCTTGAATCTTCAGCCGGATCAGCGGCGTCCCTTTTGTATGGAAGCGGGTCAAGAGAACTTCACCTTTGTCGGTAAACTCCAACACCCCTGTCCGCATATTGAAGTGCAGATTCCCGACAGCACATTCAGAAAGAAATGGGGAACGTTCGGTCGCCATGCTCCACCTGCGGACAGGGCAACCAAACGCGCTTTCGATCTCCAATCGTTCGCTTTCAGACAATATTCCCGTTTCCACAAAAACGGCCACAGCTTGAAAATCCAATAGAAGCCGGTGATCGTTGATGAAACGGGCTATCGTTACAATTGATTCAGATAAACCATCGATGAAATCAGGACCGAAATCATTCAAGTTGCGGATCACAGCTGAAAGATAAGGCTCCGTGCAATGATGGGCTGAATATAGGCGCTGATTGAGATAGTAAATATCACGCCAGAACGCACCTTCTTTCTGCCCGATAGGAACAAAATCCCCACGATAGAACGTCGCACGCTTCATGTCCAGGTTGATTGCCCCATGCTGCTTCTTGAAATGATCCATAGCTGCGGTTTGTTTTTGCAGATCCAAGTTGCTCAGCCATAAACGTGGTGATTGGCCTGGTTCCGAGATTTCAGCTTCCGCCCTTTTCTTACGGCCAGTTTGCGTACGGATTTCATCAATCCGTTCATTAAAAAGCGCTTCTTCGATAACCGGAAGCTGCCTTAAATCACTGGCAACTCGGATATCAGCCAAGTCCTCCCCATAAAAATCCCGGTAAAATGCACTATGCTCGGCAGCATGGCGGAGAAGCGAGCGAAGTTCCTGGTCTTGATACCGCTCTTCTGATTGCTGGTCATTCTCGTTCATGCCCGAAAGTTGATGAAGAAAGCGATAATAGCCCATGCCATATCTTTTCCGTGAATTGGCATATTCACGTAAACTGAGCAACAGACTTTGGAGGTAGACGGGAGAATTCCCATACAGTTCCGTTGATAGCAGCTTCACTTTGCATCCCCCCTGCGCTTCTAGGCAGAAACTGTAATCAGGCCAATCCCCCTTCGATCTTCCATTGTTCTTTCCAAGCTGTTTCTTTTACCTTGTCTTCTTTCGGGCGATTCGCGAGTTTCAATAAAGTGTCGCGGATTTCCTGTTCTTCCATTTCAGGAAGCTTCTTCAAAATCCGGCTAATTTCCACTTGGCTGATCGGTGTGGCTTTGCCGATATGGATTTTCGCAAACACTTTTTCCGATTGGATTTCACTCGGATCCAGCAATTCCTCATAGAGTTTTTCACCCGGCCGCATGCCCGTGTACTTGATTTGAATCTCATCCTCTTCAAAACCGGACAAACGGATCATATTGCGGGCTAAGTCGACGATTTTCACCGGTTCTCCCATGTCCAGCACGAACACTTCACCGCCGGATGCGAGCATGCCTGCCTGAATCACCAGGCGGGAAGCTTCCGGAATCGTCATGAAATAGCGGGTCATTTTCGGATCAGTGATAGTGACAGGGCCGCCTTTCGCGATTTGTTCACGGAACAGCGGCACGACACTTCCTCTAGAGCCGAGTACATTGCCGAATCGCACTGCGGCGAATGTCGTATCAGAAGAAACCGCTAAATTCTGGACGATCATTTCTGCAAATCGTTTAGAAGCTCCCATGATATTCGGGGGATTAACGGCTTTATCGGTAGAAATCATGACGAAGTTGCCGACGCCGTGGCGATCTGCCGCTTCTGCCACATTCTTTGTCCCAAAAATGTTGTTCTTCACCGCTTCAAGCGGATTCGCTTCCATCAAAGGCACATGCTTGTGGGCAGCGGCGTGATAAATGATGTCGGGCTTGAATTTACCGACCATTTCAAAAATCCGTTCACGGTCCTGGATATCCGCAATGATCGGAACAATATCGATTTCTTGTGGCACTTTTGCACGCAACTCACGGTCGATCGTGTAAATCGAGTTTTCGCCATGGCCAAGCAAAAGAAGGCGCGCCGGTTTGAAAACACTGATCTGGCGGCATATCTCTGAACCGATTGATCCACCGGCGCCAGTGACCATAATGCTCTTTCCTGCGATTTTTTCAGTCAATGCTTCCATATCCAGGCGAACCTCTTCGCGGCCAAGAAGATCTTCGATTTTCACGTCACGGATATCGCTGACTTTGACTTTGCCTACCATTAAATCTTCAATTCGCGGAATCGTCTGTACTTTAAGTCCGGTTTCAATACACAGTGTTGTCACTTCAGCCATTTCCCTCTTCGACAGCGAGGGAATGGCGATAACGATCTGGTCAATCTCGTTGTGTGCGGCCAAACGCGGAATTTCAGAAATCGGCCCCGCCACTCCTAATCCAAATATTTCCAGACCCCATTTTGTCCGGTCATCATCAATGAAAAGAATCGGCTTTCGTCCCCATTGCGGATTCTGCTTCATCTGCCGAACAATCATGCGCCCGGCTTCACCCGCACCGACAACGATCGTGCGGCTTAATTGCCCTTCACCTTTACGCGGCTCGCGCTCATGATACAAGCGGAATGAAAAACGCGATGCCCCGAGGAATAGAATGAGGAACATCCATGTCAGCGCCAGGATCCGGACAAACACCCCGCCGGTCTGGATATATTGCATCACTGTCGCGACGAACATCGTCAAAGTGACCGCTTTGACGATCGACTTCAGCTCGTGGACCGAAGCGTATGCCCACACTTTCCGGTATAGCCCGTAGTGCCAGGCAAAGGAATGATGGGCAATGAACAATGTAATCGTCATCAGCAATAGCAGGCGGTTTGACATGATGTTGTCGAACGGCAGCAAAAACAAATAACAGAGATACGTTGCTGAGAGGATGATCAGCGAGTCAATTATGAACAATGAAGTATAGCGTTTAGTAATCGTCATGTCATTAGCTCCTTCACCTCGCGCAGGTACCCCTTATCAATTGTATTCATGGCTGTAATAATGGTCCTTGCTGAGTTTGTAATTATTCATCACGACTCCGACGATATAAGCTTTGGAAGTCGCTAGGCTGTCGCGCGCCTTGATTGCGCTTTGCTTTTCGGTTTTTCCAGTATTGACGACGAGCACAGTGCCGTCGCATTTATTCGCCAAGATCTTGGAATCCGTCACCGACAGGATCGGCGGCGAATCGAAGATGATCAAATCGTAGCGTTCCTTCATCTCAACGACCAATCGATCCAGTACCGGTGAATCCAGTAGTTCTGCCGGATTGTGCGGAATCTGCCCTGATGTCAGCAGTTCCAGGCCACGGATGCCGCTATCGCGCACACTTTGCTCAAGCTCCCCTTTGCCGACCAATAAATTCGACAAGCCGATATGATTGTTCAAATTGAAGGTGTGGTGCAACGTCGGTTTGCGCATATCCGCATCGACGAGCAGCACTTTTTTTCCGGATTCCGCAAAGACGACGGCCATATTGGCTGAAGTCGTCGATTTGCCTTCCTCTTTCGAAGCGGAAGTGAACAATAAAGTCTTCATTTCGTTTCCTGGCAAGGAAAAGTTGATGGTCGTGCGGATCGTGCGATATTGTTCGCTGATCACCGAATTCGGCTTAATACGTGCTACCAACTTTCGGGCGAGCGGCCGTTTTGACGCTGTCTGGTTCAACATTCTCATCCAACTCCATTCTGTCAGTATGTTTCGATGGTTTATCCGTTCTGTCCAAGTCGCCGACCGGGCTTACCACGCCGAGCACTTGCAGGCCAAGCAATTCATCGATATCTTCTTCCGTGCGCACCGTCGTGTTCAATTGATCGAGGACAATCGCAAGTCCAGTTCCGAGCATGAAGCCGATAATCGCACCGACGGCCATATTGAACAGAGGATCCGGCTTGACCGGCTCAGGGCTTGCAGGCATGGTGGCAGGGGCGAGTATGCTGACATTGTCGACACGCATCAAATTGCGGATTTCCTGTTCAAACACTTTGGCGGTCGTATTGGCGATCAATACCGCCTGCTGCATCGAACCGTCTTCGACTTCTAGCGTCACGACTTGTGAATCTTCGATGCTGGAGACTTCAATCCGTTCGTTCAATGACTGCACCGTTTCATTAAGCCCGAGTTCATTGATGACTTCCGTCAAAATCGCCGGGCTCTTGATGATAACGTTATAGGTGCTGATCAATTGAAGATTCGTATCGATATCCTGCATGCTGAACTCCTGCGCATTTGCCGGAGCTTTATTGACGAGGATCTGAGTCGATGCCTGATAGACCGGCTTCATCCATAAATAACTGACAGCTGCCGCGATGGCGACAAAAGCGACAGTCATCGCGATGATGAGCGGCAGGCGTTTCTTCAAGTTCTTGAAAAATTCTTTCATATTGAATGTACTTTCCATGTCTTCACCTCATATCCCCATGTACGGGGTGATTTTGCTTGTTCAATGGAGCTGTTTTTCTGCAAAGCGGCCGATGATCCACAGGCGCAGCGCTTTGCCGTTATGTGCGTTCAACATGAGGATGATCCATAGCACTAAGCCGATCGGCATCAATAGTACTTCGGCCACCCATCCTGTCATCGGCATCATGCCGGCTGCTGTAAACAATGTGAAAAAAAGAATCGAGACGTATACGGACTGGAAAGCGTGGTAACGGACGAAACGGTTTTCCCGCTCAACCATCAATAGGATGAAACCCGAGAAAAACCCGAGCAAATACGCAAGCGACCCTGCCACATTTTCCGAAAGGCCTAGCCCGGTGATGGAAGGCTGTGTGCTCGGGGCTTCCCGGCTCTGCTTGAAGACGGTTTGCTGCTCGAAATTGACAGGCGGTTCATTCGTCATCTTGATTTTGTTCTCAATCATCTGCTTTTCCTCCTTGATATCTGTCTTCCTATCGGTTAAGACCCATACTAAAGAGAGCAGGTTAAAACAAAGTTAAATAGTTTCACTAGTTTTATTTATCTAATAAATTAATTAATAATGGCGCTTTCGTCGTGCTTACGCGCAAAGTTCCCTGGGATTTTCCGCAAATAAAAAAGCCGACCCGTTCGCCCCTTCGGCAACATGATCGGCCTTTCCATCTTCAATTGGTGAACTTATACCCGAATCCCCGGACTGTCTGGATATATCGCGGAGTTGCCGGATCGTTCTCTACTTTCCGGCGCAGGTTGCTGATGTGGACCTTGACGGTTTGGACATCGCCTTCTGAATAATAGCCCCACACTTGGTCGTATAATTGCTCGGCTGTCCAGACGCGGTTCGGCGTTTGGGCCATCAAGAGCAATAATTGAAATTCTTTATGGTAAAGTTTCACGGGCTTACCCTTCACATACAGCTCGCGTGAATCAACATGGATATGAAGGTCGCCGAATTTCAGGATCGATAACTTGTCCTCTTCCCCGCTCTTCCAGCCATTGCGGCGCAGGATCGCTTTGACGCGCGCTTCCAGCTCTGTGAAATCAAAGGGCTTGGTGATATAATCATCGCCGCCCACTTCCAGCCCTTGGATTTTATAGGCGAGTTCTTTCCTATAGCTGACGAAAAGGATCGGCGTCTTGGTCCGTATCCGGATTTTCTCGCACAATTCCAAGCCGCTCATGCCAGGCATTTCGATATCCAGCAAGATCAGGTCCGGAGTTTCTTTTGACAGCACGTCCATCGCTTCATAACCATCTTCCGCCTCGATGATTTTATAGCCTTTCTTTACCAGGAACAAACGCATCAATTCGCGGATGCCGTCTTCGTCTTCGACAATCAATACAGTCGCACTGTTCATGAAAATCCCTCCCATTTGTTAGTATCTCAAGGGCAGGGCAATGATGAATGTGCTGCCTGCGCCTTCTTCGCTTTCTGCCCAGATTTCGCCTTTATGTGATTGGATGATTTCTTTGGCAATCGCAAGGCCAAGCCCGCTTCCTTTATAATGGATCGATTCATCGATTTTGAAAAACCGGTCGAATATATGCGGCAACGCCTCTTTTTGAATTCCGCATCCATTATCTTCTACACGGATGATCAATTCGCCGTCCGCTTCCGTTTCGTCCAGTACATGTGCGCTTGCCCGGATGCTTGTCGATAAAGTGATGCGCCCTTCTTCCGGCGATGTGTGCTTGACCGCGTTCCATAATAAATTCGAGAAAACTTGGTCGACACGGTCCACGTCGACCAAAAGCCGCCAATCAGCTGGCCGTTCTTTTCCGCCAGGCCCTACAAAATGAAAGCGCCTGCCGCTTTGTGCAAGATCCGCTTCCATCGAAGCCGCGATCCGCTCCAGCCACTCATCAAGCTTCAATTCTCCGAAACGCAGCGTCATATTTCCCGATTTGTATTTCGATAACTCGACTAGGTCTTCCGTCAAGCGCTCGAGCAACAAAAGTTTTTTGTGGATCATATCCAAATACCGGGGATTGTTTTCCTCGATCAAACTCTCTTTTACAGCCTGGATATAGCTATGGATCAAGGTGATCGGTGTGCCCAGTTCATGCGAAATCGCCGACAGCATCTCATTGCGGGATTTTTCGACTTCCTGGATTTCGTCATTCACCGTCAATAAGTTCATATTGGTGATCTCCAAAGCCATCGTCCGCTCTTTGACGTTGCGTTCAAGGAAGAAATTCAAATTGGTGATTTCCTGTGTCATGCTGCGAAGCGTAGCAAGCGTTTCCACTCTCATCAAAAATTCTTCGACATCACATGGTTTCACTAAATAATCGTTGGCCCCTGCACTGAACGCATTCGTTTTTTCCTTGACGCTTTCCTTGTCGGACAACATCAAAATCGGCAATTCCGTCAGAGTGGCATTGACTCTTATGCGGCGACATAGTTCGTCCCCTGCCATATCCTGAAGCTCGTCATCGAGAATGACCAAGTCCGCCGGCCGATTCTCCAAATGCACGAGCGCTTCTTCGCCACAGCTGACGCCTTCCGCCTTATACCCTTCTCCCTTAAGCTGATGGATCAGCATCAACCGATTGACTTCCTCCGCCTCTACGACCAAAATGCGCAACCCTTTCCTGACGTTCTTTTCCTTGATCAGCGAATCTGCCAGTTGCGAAGCCGTCAGTTCCCTGATTTCTGTCGGCGGCGTGGATTCCTGTTCCCGTTCTTCTGTAAGCGGCAGCGTGAAGGTAAAAGAAGAGCCTTTCCCAGGGGCCGATTCCGCTTTCAGCCAGCCCCCCTGCATTTCCACAAGCCTTTTGGTGATTTTCAGCCCCATCCCGATGCCTAGATGCGGTGTTGTGGAATTGCCGATTGGTTCAAACAAACGATCCAGTTGCTGTTCTTCCATTCCACTCCCAGTATCTTTGACCGTAATGGCGACTTGTTTTTTGATGATTTTTGCAGTAATGATGATTTCTCCACTATCTGTATGCTCCACCGCATTGCCGACAAGATTATAGAGTACTTGGCGCACCCGTTCGGGATCAGCGATTGCTTCCGGAAAGTCAGC
This sequence comes from Planococcus sp. A6, assembly GCF_028823615.1. GTDB lineage: Bacteria > Bacillota > Bacilli > Bacillales_A > Planococcaceae > Planococcus. The sequence continues at coordinate 6,179 of NZ_JAPEHT010000033.1, read as the reverse complement.
GGGAATTGTGTGCTTTAAGCTAACTTCGCTCGATTTCAGCAAGGGGGTGCACAACCGAATCACGGAATCCGCAACGCCCGGCAGTTTCACTTTCTCCAGATGCAAAGATAGCATATGGTGTTTCGGGCCTGAAAAATCCAATGTTTCATTGATCATCCGCGCCAGCTTTTTGCCACTCTCAGAAATCGTCTCCAATTGTTGGATAACAGAAGGCGGCATTTTACTATAAGCGGATTCTTGGAGAGATTCCGCTATCCCCACCATTCCGTAAAGCGGCGTACGCAAGCTATGGGAAGTGATGGCAAGCAACTCATCTTTACGTTCATTGACTTGACGAAGCCGCTCGATTTCAATGCGCTGCCGTTCAACGGAACTGCGCTCGCGCTGAAGCCTTTCTTGTTCCCTGATCTTCTCTTTGTCCCTCAGCGCCAATGCAGCGAACAGGACAGCGAATACCCCCAAGAAGAAAATCAAGCCTTGTGCCGCCATGGTAATCGGCAAGACCCCCGAAACATAGAGTGCATCAAATACGGCAGCGGCTAAAAAGAAAATCAAAGATACCATATAGTAACGGGCATGAACCACTCCCCTTTTCATCCCGTAGACTGCCAACAACAGGCTGACAACCAATGTCGCAGCAAGAGCCAGCGTCAGGAGCAGCCTCGCCCATTCGAACGAAATGAATAAAGTAGTTAAAACAACTGCATTGAATAAAAGCAATGCCTTGATCAGCCGGTCCGTTTCAGGCAAATGGCGCTTCGTATTCAATAAGCCTTCCGTTAGCAGTGTCGCAGACAGCGAAGCCAGGCCGACAATGAAAAACACACTATAGCCATTCCATAAATCCAGCTCCGGCCAAATAACATCAAGACTCAAACCCGCTGCAGAAGAAAAAAGGAAAAAGGCGGTTATCGCATAAATGACGAAATACAAATAGGCGCGCTGCCGCATTGTGATGAAACGGTGGACATAATAGAACAAAAACATTAAGCCGAGCCCACCGAGCACACCGACAAACGCGACCTGTTGCCTGGTCTGGCTCTCAAACGCTTCCCGATCCCAAACGGTAACCGGCAATTGAATCGGCGCAGAAGATTCAACGCGCATCCAGTAAATAGCCGATTCGCCTGTGGGCGGAGATATCGGAAAGACTGCCGTTCTATGGATAATTTCAGTATCCGCCTCCTGGCCACTCCGAACTACCGTAAATCCTCCTTCGCCATCATCTGTATAAAGGCTCACTTGATCGACGCTCGAAGATCCGAGTTCGAGAAGCCATTCCTTCTCGCTATGAGCCATGTTTTCCACTTCCAGCATTAGCCAATACACCGATGAGCTAAAACCGATATTCATCGGGTTATTGCTAGCAGGCATAAAATTCCAAGCATGAGGCGGCTGTTGGATATCTTCAATTTGCAGATTGCCTGATTCATCTTCCAGAACAGAAAGCCGGCTGCCCGCAGCAACTTCTTGCTGGGCATCATCCAGCACGAGCAGATTGCCGGAATCGGCTGAAGTATTCATGCCGGCACCCGAAAGCGCCATGCAGCATACGAGAAAAAAGAATAGAGCTGAGTTTATCTTTCTCTTGGAATAACCCATGGAACAGCACCTCTTTTATCCGAATTATCAGATATCTGCAGTTTTCAGCAGCTCTTGTGTTGAATGCGACAACGAAACGCAGAAAATAATCATTTGACCTAAGGCAAAAGATTTATATTTTATTTTTTTAATCCATATTATGTATATTAACTAGGTTTATTGATTTAACGAAATCATATCATTTCTCACAGGAAAAGAAAACCATTTTAATTTCCGAATATTCAAATATATATTTAGAACTATGGTTTTTACATCATTTTATTCCCCTTAGTCCGAAAGCATTAAAAAAGCCGTAAGCTTCTGCTTACGGCTGCAATATTTTAATTGTATCGATTTCGTTTCCTTTTGCTTGGTACATCGCCTTATCCGCCCGCCTTAAAATAGAGGAAATGCTTTCCTCTGCGGATAAGGCTACAGCTGCCCCTAAGCTGAAATTGACCGGAACTTGATTGCCTTGGATGGTCCAGTCTCCTGTAAGCTCCGCACGGATTTTTTCAGCAACTGCTAGCGCCTCTGAATCAGTGGCCACACCTTCCAGAATGACGACGAATTCATCACCGCCCATTCTGGCAGCAACATAACCTGCCTTCTCCAACTTGGCTAAGCGAACTGCAAATTCCGTCAAAACCATGTCACCGAAATCATGTCCATAATCATCATTAATGCGCTTGAAATCATCGAGATCCAACACAGCCAAGGCTATTTTCCCGTCTGCTTGCTCTTGATTTTTCAGTTTGTTGCGGCTATATTCCTGGAAATAACGGCGGTTCGGCAGCCCGGTTAACGAATCATGGAATGCATAATATTCCAATTGGGCTTCGTATTTCTTCTGCACTGAAATATCACGGACAATCATGACCATATGGGAGAATGCGCCTTCCTCATCGTAGACTGGGGTCCCATTCATCTCCCCCCAAATCCAGCCACGCCCCGGATGATCGAAGCGCAGCTGCAAGGAATAGGGGCCCGCCTGTTGCACTGCCTCCTGAAACTGCTGATCCACAAGCGATAAATCGTCTGGATGCACGTTAAAGAATGGTTTCTGCTTAACTGCTTCTTTGGAGGCAATGCCGAAAATCTCCTGGCTCGATGGGGATACATATAAATACTCCTTTTGCCTGTTCATCAAGACCACTACATCGTAAACATTTTCGGCGATCACCCTGAAATTTTTCTCACTTTCCAAATATTTGCTGACCAGCCTATCCAGCTCGGTCATGTTTTTCGCCATCATATAATAGCCTGTTACTCTGCCTTGGACGCTGATCGGGATGAATTTCACCAAACACCCGATAGCATTCCCATCCTTCGATTGCAAGCTCAGCCGGTGGTCTTTATAGAGACCCGCTGCCGCTTCCTCGAAGATTTCTTTCGATCTTGCGCGTTCGCTTTGCTCAACCAAGCCACAGAAATCCCTTCCAGCCAATTCACTGATCGGCCGCTGGACAAGCGCCCTGGCCATCCGGTTCCCGCCATTGATCTGCCCATCCAATGTCAAAGTGAATACCGCATCGCCGTTGCTTTCAAATAAGGAACGGTATTTGGCATTGCTTTCCTCCAAACGGTTAAGCGCTTCCTCCCGCGCATGTTTTGCCAATTTTTCTTCCGTCACGTCATTGACCACGCTGACGATATGGCTGCAACGTCCGATTTCGTCAAACATGGGTGTCAAGCGCGACTTGGAGTAACGCAGCTCCCCGTTCGGGGCATAGTAAGAATCTTCATAAAAAATACTCGCCCCTTCCGCCAACGCCTTTTCATAGAAATGTTTCAGCTCCTGTGCAATTTCTGGTTCGTGCACTTCCCCGAAAGACTTTCCAAGAACGGAGCCATCCAACTGAGTATTGGTTTTTACCGCCTCGTTGATGAATTCATAAACCCAAGCATCCGGCTCGACTCTGACAATGAAAATCATCTCTTCTATACCTTCGAGCAATACACGCTCCAACGCCAACCGTTCAGGCTTGCTCCCCATCTACAATACCCCACTTCCCAGAAATGCCACTGACTTGTTTAACTTGTTTTAACTTCTTTAACATCTTATCAGATTTTCAATCCAGCAGGAACGTTCCCGCCACTATTTTTTCACCTTCAATTCTGCTGGTTCCACTGCCCTAGCCGCCAAGCACTCTTTGAGCTAAGTGCCTCCTTATCCGCTATAATAAAATCAACTTTATCCGGCTAAATGATTTCATTGTTCAATTCCTAACCGGATCGATTAAGGAGGGTCCATTATGTGTTTGATCAATTTGCAATTCCAGCAGCACCCCCGCTACAAACTGATTGTCGCCGCGAATCGCGATGAGTTTTATGGCCGTCCCGCTGCGCCCGCCCATTTCTGGGAAGACTTACCCGGGATTCTCGCCGGCCGTGATTTAAGCCAGATGGGCACTTGGCTCGGCGTGAATAAATCCGGCCGCTTCGCTGCGCTGACCAATTACCGGGACCCTGAACATATGGCAGCTGGCGCCAAGTCACGCGGCGAACTGGTCACACAATTTCTTGATGGCCATATCTCTCCCGAAGATTATCTGCGGGCGATCAATGACCAGGATTATGCCGGATTCAATTTAATCGCCGGCGATGCCGAAGGGCTTTATTATTACAACAATATCCATGGAGAACCGGTAAAAGTTCCACCCGGCACTCATGGATTGAGCAATCATTTCCTGAACACGCCTTGGCCGAAAGTCGAGCGCGGAAAAGAAAAACTCGAAGCCTACGTATCGGTGAATGAACAATTGGAACTTGACCGGCTGTTTGAAATCTTAGCGGATGCCGAACAAGCGCCCGACCACATGCTTCCAAAAACCGGAGTCGGCCTGGACTTGGAGCGAGCGCTTTCTCCCATGTTCATCAAAATGCCTGACTACGGGACGCGGTCCGCAACGGTGTTGCTCATCGGCCATGACGGGCTTGTCACTTTCGCTGAACGCAGCTACGAAAACGGCGAGTTCCGTGAAGACCGCAAATACGAATTCCAGATTCCCTGAAAACAGCCATCAACAAGGCTTACACCCGCTTCTAGAGATCTCATTGAATTCCGGGAAGCAACTTTATGCATTTGCCTCTTCTCCATAGAAATGATCTCCAATTAAATAAGCCCATAAGAAACCCCAAGCGAATGATCCGCTTGGGGTTAAATTCAAACTCCTATGCAAAATCGACCTGCGCTCCCATTCAGAAGTGCGCTCTATTCCATGGCCATCTAAAATGGCTTCCATAATATCCAGCGCCACATGCCACCCCGCAACGTCTTTCGGGGTTTGATCTGTAATATCCGGCAAAGTTTCGACCATTTTCACTCTCGTGCCTTGGCCATCCGGGCTCAGATCAAAATGCACATGGTCGTCTCCCCATTCAAACGCAAGAATCTCGCCTTTTTTATAGTCGGTAATCGGAAATTCCTTCTTTTTCCCATGGCCCATTTCCAGTGTCAGATGGCCAGATTCGCCTTCTTCTTCCATTTGAAGCCCTGAAAACCAGCGATGGATTTTGTGGTTGTCTGTCAGCATTGCCCATACTTGCTGTGGGGAATGCTCAAAGTATCTGTCGAATGTGGCGTTGTAGCCGGTAGGATTTTTAGTGATTTCTGCTGTCATTGAAATTCCTCCTTCACTCGTCTTTATTCATAGTATACCCAAGTTCCGTGTGTTTTCTACTTAAATCGGGTATATTGTGCGGGAGGAGCTGAAAACGATGAGATTAGGATATGCATGCATGAACACCGAGTTGAAAACGGTTTTTCGCACATTGCGTCTAGCTACAGCCGAAAAAGAAGGCGTCGAAAAAATCAAAGAATTGACAATCCAAAATATGGAAACTACATTAGAAGTCATTCGCTGGAATTTGGAGCAGGGCATTCTTTTTTACCGCGCTTCGAGTTCCATCGTCCCCTTATCGACACACCCAATCAATGATTGGCGCTGGTGGGAAGATGAAGATTTCCTGGCGATAGCTGGAGAGATCCGCCGATTGGTAGATGAACACGGAATACGCGTTTCTGTACATCCAGGTCAGTATACAGTGTTGAATTCACCTAAACCTGAAGTAGTCCGGAAATCGATTGAAGACCTTGAATACCACGACAAATTGATTCAATTGCTCGGTGGCACAGACATCATCTTGCACACAGGCGGGGCATATGGCGATAAAGAAACTGCCAAACGGCGTTTTGCCGATAATTATTTGATGTTGTCCGATAGCATCCGTCAGCGATTGAGGCTCGAAAATGATGACAAAACTTTCACATTGCGCGATGTGCTCGATGTGCACGCCATGTGCAAGGTGCCGATTTGTTTCGATATTCACCACCATAATTGCAATAATGACGGGGAGCCGGTTGATTTCTCGGAAATCCTGGCTACATGGGAAGGATACGGCCGCCCGAAAATCCACATCAGCACCGGCCGTGAAGGATTCACCGACCTGCGCCACCATGACCTCATCTCAGAAGAGGACTTTGCTGAATTGCTGAAGGTTGTCGAAGGCTATGAAGTCGATATCATGTTTGAAGCGAAGCTGAAGGAACAAGCAGTGTTGCCTTTTCTCCACAAACTCCAAAACCAATAGCAAAA
>NZ_JAPEHT010000032.1 GCF_028823615.1 Planococcus sp. A6 | reverse complement strand
AGCGCAATCTCCACTACACGATCTTTACAGCTCTCTTCCACATTAAAAAACTCTTGAATTCCCCAAAGCTTTTTAAAAACACCTAAACAGTTTAACCCTCTTTTAACCTCTGTCCCCTAGGATTAACAACAACAGGATTCCGTCCGCGCCAAATTCTAAGGAGGATCGCCGCCGCAAACAGATGGCCGGATCAAATGATATGCTGCATCACTGCTTCGGGAGCGGATCTTGGCTTCCAGAATGAACGCAAAAGAGGTTGAAACTATGGAAAAAACAGTCATCGCCATCATGTTCGTCGTCATCATCACGAAAGTTCTCGGCTTTTCACGGGATATCTTCCTATCGTTTTTCTACGGTGCCGATGGATTGACCGACGCCTACTTGATCTCGACCGATATCCCGACAGTGTTCTTTGCGTTTATCGGCATGGGCATCGCCGCGAGCTACATCCCGGTCTACACGAAAATCCGTGAAGAGCGGGGCGATGTAGCGGCAGAGCGCTTCACAGCGAACGTCACCAACGCGGTCATGCTGCTGTCGACGGTGCTGGTCATCTTGCTCGTGGTGTTCCCCGTGCCGATCGTCAAATTGTTCGCCTACGGGTTTGAAGGAGAGACGCTGCGCATCGCGGTGCTGTTCACGCGGATTATTTCATTGACGCTTTACTTTACTGCCTTGATCTTCATCTTCACCAGTTACCTGGAAGTCAAAGACCGTTTCCTACCGACGGTGCTGAGCGGCTTGCCGCTGAATGTGCTGCTGATCACGACGATTGTGGTCAGTTCGAAAATGGACATCATGATGCTAGCCATCGGAACGGTCATTGCGGTCATCGTGCAGTTTCTGTACATGGTGCCGGCAATACGCAAAAGCGGTTATCGCCATCAAATGGTGCTGAACCTGAAAGACCGAGATTTGAAGCAGATGATGATGCTCGCGATCCCGGTCATCATCGGGGTGTCGGCTGACCAAATCAATATCCTGGTCGACCGGACGATCGCTTCACAACTTGCGGAAGGCGGGATTTCCGCCTTGACCTATGCACACCGCATCGTATTCTTCGTCCAGGCGATTTTCGTACTGGCGGTCGTGAAAGTGATGTTCCCGAAAATCTCGAAATTGGCTGTGAGGAAAAATATAGAGGAATTGAAAGGCGTCGTCGGCAAGATCATTACGACGGTGTCGTTGATCGTCATTCCCGCTGCGGTCGGCATGATGATTTTTGCACGGCAGATCACGGAGCTGTTGTTCGGGCGCGGGGCGTTTGAGGAACGTGCCATTGCGATGACGACGGGTTTATTGTTCTTCTACGCGCTGGGCTTGCTCGGTTTCGGTCTGCGTGAAGTGTTGTCGAAAGTATTTTATTCCTTGGAAGATTCACGGACGCCGATGATCAACGCATTCGGCGCGATGTTTTTGAATGTCGCATTGAACCTGGTGCTATCACGCGTTATCGGGCTGAACGGCTTGGCGCTTGCGACCAGCATCGCGGCAATCGTCAGTACGGTGCTGTTATATGCATCGCTGGTCCGGAAAATCGGTTCGCTCGACAGTCGGCGGCTTATGGTCGACTTGGCGAAAGGCATACTCGCCGCAATCGTCATGGGCATCGCGGCAAGAACGGCATTCACAGTTTCCTTACTGGCAGTGGGCGATATTCCGGCATTGTTCATCGGCGTATTGACGGGGGTCATTGTTTATGCGGCGATGCTGTGGGCGCTGCAATTGAGCGATATCGCCTACTACAAGTCGCGATTGATGGCATTGGCGAAACGTTGAAAGAAGGGGGTGGGGGTTCATGATTTATGTACTTGGATTTTTTGTGATACAGATTCTGGCAACGTTTTTAATCAAAGATTTTCTTCCGCCAGGAGATGGATATGGGATGCTTCTCGTCTTTACAGGAATCGTCGCCATTTCGTTGTATCTATACCGCAATTTGAAGAATGAATGGCTGTTCGTCATTTTTGCCGGGTTCGCGGTGCGGGTGGTCATTTTGTTCATCGACTTGTATGTTCCATCGATCGGGATTTTCTCGAGCGGCACGGATACGGAATATTTCCATGAAGTTTCCGTAATGGTGGCCAACGGGCAATATCCGCTGGACCAGACTTCGACGGTGTATGTGCCGTTTCTGTCAGGGCTTTACTACATGATTGGGGAGCAGCGGGTTTACTCGCAATTCCTCAATATCGCCTGTTGGGTGTTCTCGGCCGTCTTCCTCTTCAAGTCCTTGAACTATTTGCAGATCGAGAAGAAATTGAGCTTTATCGCGTTGCTTATTTTCACGCTTATGCCGAACAGTATCTTCATGTCGAGCATCCTGTTGCGGGAAGCATTGATCATTTTCTTTACGACCGTGTCGCTTTATTATTTCCTGCGCTGGATCGGGGAGCGCTCGTTCCTCCAGTTCGGCTGGGCTGTCGTGCTGTCGATTCTGGCGATGATGTTCCATACCGGCATGATCGGCTTGCTGCTCGTCTATATCGCCTCGTTCGTCTGGTTGGAGCGCGGGAAGATGGGCAGGAAAATTTCGACGCCTCTCATCTATTTGTTGTTTGTCGGCGGCATCGCATTCCTCGTTTTCCAGAACTCCGATGTCTTCTTGAGTAAATTCGTCACGGAAGAAGGCGGAACGGTCGATTACGAGATTTTCGCTGAAGGCGGTTCGGTCTACCTGGCAAGCTTCAGTGGATTATCGGGGATAGCGGCACTGCTCGTTGCACCGCTCAAAATGTTCTACTTCCTGTTTTCGCCGCTGCCGCTCGATTGGCGGGGAGGCGGGGATATTGTCAGCTTCTTGTTTGATTCCAGCGTTTACTTGTTCCTGATCGGCGCTACGCTTTATGGCCTGTTCCGGAGCGAAATGCCGGTGCGGACGAAAATATTCATCTTGCTGGTGATCGGGATGACCGTTTTCATCTATTCCTACGGGACGCAAAGTGCCGGAACGGCGATGCGGCACCGCAATAAAATCATCCCGCTATTATTGCTGTCGTTCGGAGCAGCGAATAGCAAGCAATTGCTGGAATTCACCAAAATGAAATGGACGGGGAAAAAGGGGGAGAAGGTGGGCTCATGATGGAAAACTTAAAAATCGCAATTGTTGGGGCCGGGGAAACAAGCTTGCTTGCGGCAACAACGTTCGGCACGGTTTATCCGGTCATCGTATTCGATCCGGATCGCTCCAAAAGAGCAAGATTCGATGAAAAAGGCATTGCTTTTACCGATCAAGCCGGCGAACTGGCTGATGCCGGCATCCTTCTGATGACAGGATCGAAGCGCCCCGTCTATACCTTGGATGCGCTTACGGAGTTGTGCCAAATTGTCGGGAGGCATATAAAAAAAGGCTCGGTGCTCATTTTTGAAGCCCCGGTGTACCCTGGCACAACCGAAGAAATTTGCATCCCCTTGATCGAGCAGTATTCAGGTTTTATCGCCGGAAAGGAATTTTTCGTCGGTTTCGCCCCATCCAGATGGCAAGTCAGTGAACCCCAAGGCAAGGTTGCGAAAATGCGCAAAGTGATTGCCGGGCAAAGCGGCCCCGTCACCGATTATCTCGCAGATTTATTCGAACCTATCCATGACGGAGGTATTTACAAAGCGAAATCGATCCGTGTCGCAGAAGCCGCCCAATTGCTCGAAATCGCCCAAAAAGAAGTGAATATCGCATTGATGAACGAAGTTGCGCTGACCTTGAACCAGCAGGGAATCGATACGCATGATGTATTGGAAACTGCCAATACGAAGCGGGGATTCATCAAATTCGAACCAGATCTCCTCGGAGACAATCCCGTGCCATGGCATGGAGTGGACCAATTCTGGTGCAAAGGCGAGCAGAAAGGGAGGCAAGTGGCACAGCGGATTATCAAGAAATTGATCCAGAACGAAGTCATCATCCACGAAGCGCGCATCACGGTGCTTGGCCTCACGAAAGAAGACGGAACAAGCGAAGTGCCGGAAACGGGGGTGCTCGAACTCGTCTCGGAGCTTCAAGAATACGGCATGGATGTTCAAGTCACGGATGCCAGACTCGAACTGGGCCAGGCGGAATGCGTGGGAGGCGTTTTGCTGACAAAGCAGGAGGAACTGCTTCCAGCGGTTTCGGTCATACTTGCGGTACCGCATGAAGCTTACCGGAAAACAGGATGGAAATTATTCGAGCGTTTGCTCGAAGGCAAGGAAGGCTATGTCTTTGATGTCAAAAGCATACTTGAACGGAATGAAAAACCGGAGAAGGTGACTTTATGGAGAATGTGAGGAGGAGGCAGCCCATGATTGTTGGAGATTTCAGTGAAGAGAAAAAGCGGCCGAAGCGCTCGAACGCAGCGGTGAGGTTCCTGGAAGTCGTGATTGCCACTTTGATGTTATTGGTCTTATCACCATTATTGTTAACAGTCGCCTTATTGATTCGCCTGGAGTCGAAAGGCCCTGCCATGTTCAAGCAGCAGCGCGGCGGCCTTTACGGACGGCATTTCACCATCTATAAATTCCGGACGATGGAGCATGGTCGCGATAAGAAGCGCAACCGCATCGATCCATTCGACGGCGACCCGAGCATTACAAAAATCGGCAATATCCTCCGCAAAACAAGCATCGATGAATTGCCCCAGCTGATCAACATCGTCAAAGGCGATATGTCATTCATCGGGCCGCGCCCCACTGTCACCGACCAGACCGACAATTACAACGATTACCAGAAGCAGCGACTGATGGTGAAACCGGGTGTTACGGGCCTCGCCCAAGTGAGCGGGCGCAACAGTTTAAGCTGGGACGAAAAAATTGACATCGATATCGATTATATCAACCGCAAAAGCTTGCGACTCGATTTGTACATCTTGATGCAGACGGTGGTCAAAGTGTTCCGGACAGAAGAAATATATGAAAAAAGCTGAGCGGAGGGTAATGCCATGACAACGAAACTGATCCACGCCGTAACTGTTTCGGAAAGTTTGAGCTTTATGGATGGCCAATTGCGTTATTTGAAAACACGTGGATTCGAGCCGAAAGCATTGAGTTCCAAAGGCCCTGGCTTCGAGGAGTTTCGGGCAAGTGAACAAGTGGAGATGCTTGAACTATCGATGGATAGGGGCATTTCGCCGCTCCACGATCTGCAATCGCTTGCCCGGTGCATCACGCTATTTCGCAGGGAACGCCCTTTAGTCGTCAATGCCAGCACGCCAAAAGCCGGCCTGGTCGTCACTATGGCGGCGCGGATGTGCCGCGTGCCTGTGCGAATCTACACGATGAGGGGCTTGAGGATGGAGACGACTGCGGGATGGAAGCGCAGCTTATTGTTGACTATGGAAAAAATTGCTGCGTCTTCTGCGACGCACTGCCTGGCGGTATCGGACAGCTTGCGGGAGCGGGCGATCGAATTCGGCATCGCCGATGAAGAAAAAATCAGTGTGCTCGGGAAAGGCAGTGGCGACGGATTTGATGTAGCGAGATTCCAGAGCACCCCTGAAATTGAGGCAGCCGGAAATGAACTGCGCCATCGCTATAAACTCAGCAAAGAGCATATCGTTCTCGGGTTTGTTGGCAGGCTGACAAGAGACAAAGGAGTCAATGAACTGGTTGCCGCCTTCAAGCTGTTAAGCCGGGACAACGAGCAGCTGCGTTTGCTCATCGTCGGTGATTACGAGGACGATGACCCGGTAGAAGAAGAAGTGAGACGGGAAATCGAGAACAATCCGAAAATCATCAAAACCGGGTTTCTGCCGGATCCGGTAGCGTATTACCATGTGATGGACATTTTCGTATTCCTGACGAAACGTGAGGGTTTTGGCAATGTGTCGATCGAAGCGGCTTTATGTGGGCTGCCGGTCGTCGCTTCCGATGTCACGGGTGCACGGAATACGATTGTGGACGGGAAGACGGGCTTATTGGTGGATCCTGAGAACTTAAAGGAAATCACGGAAACGATTCACAAATTGATAGCATCCGACAGTTTGCGCGCACGGTTTGGGGAAGCCGGGCGGGAATGGGCAAGCACCCATTTCAGCAACGAGGTGCTATGGAAAGAGCTGGACAGTTTCTATAAAAACTGCCTCAGCGAATCGCTGGTACCAGCCGGCGAATTGAACTAAGGGTTCAGGTCATGCGGGGAAAATCAAAAACAAAGGGGAGTTTCATTTGAAAACATATTATTATATTGCGTCTGCTGGAGTACTGGGTGTCAAAACGAATATCAAAAATTTCGGCTGGTCGTACGGCCATAACGTTCCCGAAGGCACGATGGAACAATATGAACGCTGCGTGGTCCGCATGCAAGTCGAGATGAAGGAATTCAATGATGACGCCGAACATGAAGCGATGGGGAAATACCATTATTTCAGCGGCACGCCGGGAGCGGACAAAATCTATTACACACGAAATTATGCCGGTAAGGGACGCATGCGCATCCGTGCGGAAGGGTTTTTAACGGACGAACCGAAAATCACCGTCAACCGCGCTTATTATAAACTCATCACCCACCGGATCATGAACCTTCATTCCATCGGCTATATCATGACCGATCTTGCGACACTATTGTTATTGAAAAAAGGCTATGCGCCGATTCATTGTTCCGCATTCAAGAAAGATGAATCGACCTTGACGGTGTTCGCTCCGCCGGATACTGGCAAGACATTGAGCAGCATGACGGCTTGCATGGAGCACGGCGCCGAATTCATCGCAGAGGATCTGGCCATCACAGACGGCAAAACGATCCATTCCGTGCCGTGGACCAGTACATTCCGCTATTACTCCACTGTCGAGCAGGGGATGGGCGCAAAAATCAAGAACCGCGTCGATAAACTTTTGCCGGTGATGGAATATATCAGCTTCAAAAAGCCGGACCCAATTACAGAGTACGTTGGTGAACAATCGATACTCGACCATCAAGTAGTGACGCACGTCGCCATTCTTGAGCGCGGCGATGATTATGTCGCGGAACAAACTGAAGCCGTAGCGCTCCAGAAGCTGATGAACTTAAACCGTTATGAATTCAATTATTTACGCTCGCCATTGCTGACGGCGTATGAATTCTTCAATCCCGAATTGAACATCGACCAGGCACTCGCCAATGAACGCGAAGTTTTGACGAAATTGATCCGGGGCAGCGAGAAAGTGTTTTCCGTGAAAAAGAATAACGCCACTCATTATGCGAAGGAACTACTCGAACAAATCGGCAGCCCGATTGCATCTGTGAAAACGGTGCAAGGGGCTTGAAGGGAAGCGATCCATCATGTCAGCGAAAGTGTTGCACGCCATGACCATTGCGCAAAGCCTTCAATTGGTGAGGGGGCAATTGAAGACATTGGAAACGCACGGCTATGAAGTGAAAGCATTGACTTCAGAGGGAAGCTACGCCAAAATCTTTGAACAACAAGAGGGAGTGAAGGTGCTGCACGTCAATATGGAGCGCGAAATCGCCTTGAAGCAAGACTTGGAATCGCTGTTCGCTTGCATCCGTGTCATCCGCTCCGAAAAGCCGGATATCGTCAATGCCGGAACGCCGAAAGCGGGATTGATCGTGTCGCTCGCTGCTTACTTTTGCAGGGTGCCCGTGCGCATCTATAATGTGCTAGGCTTGCGCCTCGAGACGACTGGGGGGATCAAGCGGCAGATCTTGCTGATGGCAGAGAAAATCGCTGCAGCGTCTTCAACCCATATGCTTGCAGTATCGCCGAGCCTGAAGCGCCAAATTGTCGAGCTTGGCATTGCGCCTGCCGATAAAATTAAGATTCTCGGGCATGGCAGCGTCAATGGCTTCGACCTGCAGCGCTTTGAACTGGATGACGAGATGAAACGGCGTGTGGAGGAAAAGCGTCAAGCTTATGGATGGACCGGCGACGAACTTGTTCTCGGGTCAATGGGGCGGATCACGAAAGATAAAGGCATTGACGAAACAGTGCGTGCGTTCACCGAGCTGCATGGGCAGCACCCGAATTTAAGGCTGCTCATTGTCGGCGATTACGAATCGGCGGATGCAGTTTCCGAGTGGACGCGCGAAACAATCACCAGTCATCCGCATATCGTCCACGAAGATTACCAATTGGACCCCGTACCGTTTTATCATTTGATGGACCTGTTTTTATTCCTCACAAAACGCGAAGGATTCGGCAATGTGTCGGCGGAAGCGGCGCTGACGGGGATACCGGTCATTGCAGCGGACGTCACGGGCGCGCGCGACACCTTGGTGGACGGGGAAACCGGCTATTTGGTCGACCCTGACAGCCACGAAGATGTCATGGGAAAACTGGACAAATTGATCAGCGATCCTATGCTGCGTAAAGAGCTGGGGGCAAATGGCCAGGAATGGGTACGCCAGAATTTCAGCAATGAAGCCTTATGGGAAGAAATGGATCAATATTACCGAAGCTGCTTGCTAGAACGCTCGAGTGTGCTCGGTGAAGTGCAGTGAAATGTGCCTGAACTTAATCTGTTTCCTGATTGCAAAATGGATTCAAGCCAAACGAAAACCCGGCATGTTGTATGCCGGGTTTTGTTTATGCTATTACTCTTCTCTTGGGGCAATGCTGATCGGGCGTATGGAGCCCCATGGTGCAACGTCGATGGTGACTTCGAGGTCGACTGCTTCTTCCAGTTCTGGGCCGCGGCCTTGCTCAACGTAAAAGTTTTCAAGCTGTGGGGCGACGATGCGGCGGTCGTATTTGCTGCCGTTGATGGCGCCGAAGAACGGCTGCTCCTCGATGCGGTCGATGACGGCGTAGCCATCTTCACCTGCCGTCAAGGTGAAGTAGACGGCGCCGTCGGAAATTCCGGCAGGCGCGTCGAGGTCCGGATACTGAAGCATAACGTATTCACCGTAGAACGGGTCGAACGGGTCATAAGGTTCAGCACGCAATAAGTATTGATCGCCAAACCAGGAAGTAGCGTAGAAGCTGACGACGAGCAATGCGACAAAGACGGTCTGCAGAGCAGGCATTAGCCATTTCTTCATGTCACTGCACCTTCTTTCTTGCGGTTAAGCCACCAGGCGATGCCTGACAGCACGAACAGCAGGATGGCGCCGATCAGGAAGAACAGCGACATGTCGAGCCGTTCCCACGCGTAAATGACGTAGATGACGAATTGCACGACGATGAAATAGACGAAGCCCAAAGCGAGCGGTTGATCTTGGCGCTGGGCGATGACCAAATAGGCAAGCGCGGTCAATTCCGCGACGATGGCTAAGGCGATGGCCGTTTCATCGAAGAGCATGAAGCCGACAAGCCCGAGTACGCCGAGCCACATCAAATGGCGTTCGCGGAAGTAGGCGAGTGCGAGCACTATTGCCCCTGCCACTGCAAGAGCGATCGATTCAGGCATGGTCAATTCGGCGAAAGCCATATCGCTTTCCCCGCGAATCGCCAGGAAGACGATCAACTGGATCCCTCCGACAATCAAGTAAAGCGGTCTCAATAGCTGTTGTTTGTCTTTTGGGATCACCAGCAACAGCAAGGTGAGTGCGAACAATGTCCAGATCGGCACGAGCGGGCTGTCGATGTCCCATATGCTCCATACGAGAAAGCCGGAACCGAACAACAAGAGCCAGCTGAAAACCATCGTCGGCCAGTCTTTGCTCAGGAACAGCCAAGCGAGTGTGACGGCGATGAACAGCAGCCATTCGATCAAGCCAATGCCGGGAGCTGCCGAGGTCAGGATGGTGATTCCGCTAATGAACGCCAATACGGTGAATGCGGCATGGCGCCAGATGAAGAAATGGGCGATGGCGGCAATGAACAGCGCCCACGGAACGATGCTGGAACCGGTGCCGAGATGGAAGGTTTGGCCAGTTACAACTAAACTCGCACCGAACATCACATATCCAAGCACCTGAAAAATGATCGGATGGCCAAAATGTTTTTTCTCGGAGAAATAAGCGAGCACATAGAAAATCCACATGAGCAAGACGACCATGCCGACTTTTGAGAGCGCCGGTATGGCTTGCCAGTTGGCAGCGATAAAACTGAAGACGGCAAGCGCAAAAAAGATCAAGCCGATGACGAGCAAAAGAGGCAATTTGCGCTTTTTCGGCTGACGGGTTTCAAACGCCTGGATGCGCTCAGTCGTCTCTTGGTCGATAAGCCCTTCCGCCCGCCACCTGGCGAGTTTGCGTTCCCATTCCATATAGGACACCTCCCTAATTATTAACTGTATTATAAACCTATATTGTCAGAAATAACAGAAAACGTTCCTATTTTCTAGGTCTATTTTAGTAATTCGGAGCGCGTAATAATTGCGTTCATAGTAAACTATACTTGCATAAAATTTTGCATTATTTGCAGGAAAAAACTCACATAAAAAGGGTTAAAGCTGCTTTGTGGCGAAAGATTAAACTTATCTTAAAGAATGAAAAACTGGGTTGGGCGACGCTGGAGATTGGGCTTGATGATTTCATAAAGGCTGGAGCGTGAAAGTGGTGGAGTTTGTATATGAATGGATGGGCCACATCCAATTGGGGGTATTTTTGCTGGCGCCGCTATTATTGCCATGGTGGCTAAAGCGATACATCTGGCTTGGTTTTGTGGCAGTCGGGTATGTACTTTACATAGCTTGGGGGCTGTATCTTCAAGCTACGGGAACTATGGAAGAGTTCGGGACCGGTTTCGGCATGATGATCCTGCCGTATTTGGCGGGAATCTCATTGTTCGGCTATTTGCTTCAAAAATCGATTGACCATTCGAAGCAGAACGGTTCGGAGGAATAGAAAAGGGAGTGGACATTCGTGATCATCGATCCTGCACAACAAACGAGCAAGGAAAATTATAAACTGCTGATCGGCAGCGTGTTGCCGCGGCCGATTGCCTGGGTCTCATCCGTCTCGTCGGGCGGCGAGTTGAATTTGGCGCCTTTCAGTTTTTTTACAGTCGCTTCGCGCAATCCGCCGATGTTGATCTTTTCGATCGGTGAAGGGGTCGAGGCAAGGGCAGGGACAGTGAAAGACACCTTGACGAATATCCGGGAGCGGGGCGAGTTTGTCGTCAATATCGTTTCCGCACCACTCGCGAATGAAATGGCGAGAAGTGGCGAGCATGTCGCGCCGGACGTCGATGAATTCGCATACGTAGGATTGACGCCTGTGTCATCTGAAGTGGTTTCAGTGCCGCGCGTGAAAGAATCTCCCGTCAGCATGGAATGTGAGCTGGTGCAGGTCATTCCGCTTGGCGACGATCATCTCGTCATCGGCAAAGTGCTGCGTTATCACATCCAGGATGAATTATATGACAAGGGACGGATCGATACGAAAAAGCTCGCGCCGATCGGTCGGCTTGCCGGGAACTATTCGCCTGTAGAATCGATGTTTTCGTTGCCGAATGAGCATTTGGAGGAATATCTGCGGCCGCCGGTAGATAAAGACCGGGAGTAGCCGCGACCACGGGGAGGGATGCTTCATGGCCTTGCAAATTGAACATGTCAGTTTCGAACGTTTGCGGCGGGAACATTTGCCGCTACTCTACGAATGGATCACGAAAGAACCGCAGATCAACCGTTTTTGGGGGTACAGCTATAATGGTACTTATGGGGAATTCGTTCGTGAATTTGTCGGCAGCATCAAAGGGAAAGATCCCACTGAACCATACCTTATCTATTATCTGGAAGAACCGATTGGCTATATCCAGACATTCCGCTGGAGTGATTATCCGGGCAGCGAACAGTTTACGGAATTGCAGCGCGCGGCAGGGCTTGATATTCTCATCGGCAGGCCTGCCTACCGCGGCCAGGGCTTCGGGCAAGCGATCATCCGCCGCTTTCTGGAAGAAGTGGTGTTCTGCGACGGATCGGTGACGTGCTGCGTCACCGATCCCGATATCCGCAACAAGCCGGCAATCCGTGCTTACGAAAAAGTCGGGTTTGAAATCGTCCGGCGTGTGGAGGAAGTATCGGAAATCACCCGGCCGGTGTGGTTCATGCGCGTCGGTCGCCAGCAGTTGAAACAGAAGAAACCCTAGCCATTGTTGGCTAGGGTTTTAATTTTTGTTCGGCATCGCGGATTGCCTGTTCCATGAAGCGCACCGGATGGTCGAGCATACGCCCGTGCCCGACGGCGAGGAAACTGGGCTGCAGCAAGGTCAATTTTTTGGCGCTGTCGAGTGCTACATGTTTGTCCCATGTCGCCATCGCCGGGAACGGGAACAGCGGCTTGAATGTCCCGGAAACTGCGGTGCCTCCGCGTGTCTGAAAAGCATCTCCTGCGATGAGGACGCCAGTGCGTCTATCGAAAAAGGAAATGGAGCCCGGAGAATGCCCAGGGGACAGAACGACTTCGAGCGAACCGACCCGGTCGCCTTCTTGCAGCAGGCGGTCGGGAGTTGTCTGGATATTTTTCGGGATCCCGCCTTTGACAGGTTTGCCCCCGTCTTCAGGAGAAGCGCTTTTATCCCCTGAGAGGATTTTCGCTTCCCTTTCCGAGACGGAAACTTGCGCTTCGGGGAACTGTTTTTTCAAAGCATCGAGTGCGCCGACGTGATCGATATGGGCATGCGTCAGCGCGATTTCTGTAATCGGTTTGCCTATGGTTTTTGCGGCCAGCGCGATGTCCCTGGCTGCGAAACCCAAAGCGCAATCGACGAGCGTCAAGCCTTCCTGTTCTTCGACCAAATAACAATTTACCGGAAACACTGTAGGCATAAAAGCCAGTTGATAAACATTCTGCACTTTCTTGACCTGCATGACCGCCAACTCCTTTTGGATGATTACTGCCATTTTATCGCAATCGGCTGATGAAATGAAGGCGGGGGGGCAAATAGTTGTGCAGGAAACAAAGCTGGCGCATAATGTCCGTAGGTTGGTTTTTAACGGAGGAGGAAAATCTGTTGGTTAAGTTAAAAGGCGTAGTGCCTGTCATGCGTAACCTGAAGGAATTTGAACGGCTGCTTGCCAGTGACCAGGAGACCATCATTTTCCTGGAAGTCCGGCTTGCACAGCTCAAGCCGCTTGTCGCGGCTGCCAAGAAGGCAGGCAAGAAAGTCATCTTGCATGCCGATTTGATCCAAGGCTTGAAAACGGATGCTTACGGCATTGAGTATTTGGTCCGTGAAGTGAAACCGGATGGCATCGTCTCGACAAGAAGCAATGTCATCGCTCTTGCGAAGAAAAATAAATTGACGACGATCCAGCGATTGTTCCTGCTCGACAGCCATGCGCTCGAACATAATTTAAGCTTGATCGATCAAGTAAAACCCGATTACATCGAATTATTGCCGGGGCTCATTCCGTCAATCATCAAAGAAGTGCACGAACGGACCGGCATCCCCATCATTGCTGGCGGCTTGATCCGCACAAGGGAAGATATCGAACTTGCATACCAAGGCGGGGCGGAAGCCGTCTCGACATCCCAGCCAGAACTGTGGGATACCTGATTTTGTAAAGCCCATTCATCGGCGATCGCTCTTCAGAAAGGGTGCGTGCCGATTTTTTTCAATTTCCATCACTCCCAGATAAGCCCCAATTAATTGTTGACAGCGTTTTCAAAAACTGCTAAATTGATTTTACAAGTTAAGGACCGTGCAGGAGAAAAGAGATCCCAATTTTTTTGTGGCTAGTCCTTGATTATACATGGAGATTCTGCTGGAAAGCGTACCTTGTCCTTCGGCAGGTTCGATAAAAGCGGGAAATCTGAAAAAGGGGTGTAGGGAAAATGACAATGTTTTTAGCGGAATTAATCGGTACAATGATTCTCATCATTTTTGGTGCGGGTGTTGTAGCAGGTGTGGTTTTAAAAGATTCAAAAGCGGAGAACGCAGGATGGATCGTCGTCACGATCGCTTGGGGGCTTGCGGTAACAATGGGTGTTTATGCAGTCGGGAATTTTTCAGGAGCGCATTTGAATCCAGCAGTCACATTAGGCTTTGCGTTTGTCGGTGAATTTCCATGGTCGCAGGTGCCGGTTTATATTGCCGCACAAATTCTTGGGGCCATTATCGGTGCTGTTATTGTCTTCTTCAACTATCTTCCTCATTGGGACAGAACAAAGGAAGCTGAATCGAAACTTGCTGTGTTCGCAACGATTCCAGCGATACGCCGCCCGTTTTCCAACTTGATCAGTGAAATCATCGGGACTTTCGTTTTGGTCATGGGCTTGTTGTTCATTGGCGCCAATGATTTTACGGAAGGCTTGAACCCATTGATTGTCGGCGCACTCATCATCGCGATCGGCATGTCGCTCGGCGGCACGACAGGATACGCGATCAACCCTGCTCGTGATTTGGGGCCGCGTATTGCCCACGCTTTGTTGCCGATTCCAGGAAAAGGCCCATCTGACTGGAGCTATGCTTGGGTGCCGATTGTGGGGCCTGCATTTGGCGGTATTTATGGGGCAGTGTTCTATAAAGCGATCTTTACAGGAGATTTCGGCTTGCCGTTCTTTGCATTGAGTTTAGTGCTCGTCCTGGTATTTATCGGGGCAGCCAGTGTAGAATTGAAAAATGGCCGAGTGAAAGCCAAGCAATTAAGAGAAAAAACCATTTCATAAGTTAGCGGAGGAGATTCCAGTGAGTAAAAAATATATTTTATCGATCGACCAAGGAACAACCAGTTCCCGGGCGGTCCTGCTGAACCATGCCGGCGAGATAGTCGGGACAGGCCAGCAGGAATTCCAGCAATTTTTCCCGAAACCGGGTTGGGTCGAGCATGACGCCAATGAAATTTGGACTTCGGTCCTGGCGTGCATCGCAGAAGTATTGCGCAAAACAGACGTCGACCCATCCGAAATTTCAGGCATCGGCATCACCAACCAACGTGAAACGACGGTCGTCTGGGATCGCAATACCGGCAAGCCGATCTATAAAGCGATTGTTTGGCAATCGCGCCAGACAGACGGCATCTGCAATGAATTGAAAGACCAGGGATTGAACGATACATTCCGCAAGAAGACCGGCCTTTTGATCGACGCGTACTTCTCAGGCACGAAAGTGAAATGGATTCTCGACAATGTCGAAGGTGCAAGAGAAAAAGCGGATAACGGCGATTTGATGTTCGGCACGATCGATACATGGCTCGTCTACCGCTTGTCTGGCGGTTCGACGCATATCACGGATTACAGCAACGCATCCCGTACGCTCATGTACAATATTCATGATCTTGAGTGGGATGATGAACTGCTCGATATCCTGACAGTGCCGAAGAGCATGCTGCCGGAAGTTCGCCAGTCATCTGAAATTTATGCACATACCATCAATTATCATTTCTTTGGCCATGAAGTGCCGATCGCAGGAATCGCAGGCGATCAGCAGGCAGCCTTGTTCGGCCAAGCGTGCTTCGAAAAAGGCATGGCAAAAAACACTTACGGAACTGGATGCTTCATGTTGATGAATACCGGTGAGAAAGCAGTCGAATCCGAACATGGCTTGCTGACGACACTCGCTTGGGGCGTCGATGGCAAAGTCGAATATGCACTCGAGGGCAGTATTTTCGTCGCAGGTTCGGCCATCCAATGGCTGCGCGACGGCCTGCAAGTCATCGAGACGGCACCGGAGAGCGAACAGTTCGCACAACAAGTAGACTCGACGGACGGTGTCTACATGGTACCGGCATTTGTCGGGCTCGGCACTCCGTACTGGGATACTGATGCAAGAGGCGCTGTATTCGGCTTGACACGCGGCACGACAAAAGCACATTTCATTCGTGCGACGCTTGAGGCGCTCGCATATCAGACAAAAGACGTTGTAGATGTTATGATAGAAGATGCAGAGATTGAATTGAAGACTTTGCGCGTCGATGGCGGTGCAGTCGGCAACGATATGCTGATGCAATTCCAATCGGATTTGCTTCACGTACCTGTTGAACGCCCACGCATCCAAGAAACAACGGCGCTCGGGGCTGCTTACTTGGCAGGCCTCGCTACAGGATTCTGGAAAGACAAAGACGAGATTGCCGCACAATGGCAGCTTGATAAAACTTACGAGCCGGAAATGTCCGACGAAACAAGCGAGCGACTGTATACAGGCTGGCAGAATGCGGTAGCCGCGACTCGTACATTCAAGCCCGTCGACTAAACTTACAAGTTAATCACCGAGAGATAAATGGCCGGAGACGAGGAGAGACCATGCCAGTACAGCAGATGCGAATCTGCGGCTGTGTACAGGTCTCTCTTTTTAATATGGAATATATTGGAAAAGGAGTCGGTTAAGAATGAAATTCTCAAGCTTAAAACGTACAGAAACTTATGGACAAATGAAACAGGCGCCACTTGATGTATTGATCATCGGTGGCGGTATTACAGGAGCAGGGATCGCGCTCGATGCCGCAGCACGCGGCGTTCGTGCAGGCGTCGTGGAAATGCAGGATTTCGCAGCAGGAACCTCAAGCCGTTCGACGAAACTCGTGCACGGCGGTTTGCGCTACCTCAAGCAATTTGAAGTGAAGATGGTCGCGGAAGTCGGCAAAGAACGCGAAATCGTTTATGAAAACGGACCGCACGTCACGACACCTGAATGGATGATGCTGCCGTTCCACAAAGGCGGCACATTCGGTCCACTCAGCACAAACGTCGGCCTCCGTGTCTATGATTACCTGGCAGGGGTTAAAAGAAGCGAACGCCGCCAAATGTTCTCACGTGAAGAAGCGCTCCGCCGCGAACCACTCGTAAAACAAGATGGTTTGAAGGGCGCTGGGTATTACGTTGAATACAAAACGGACGATGCACGCTTGACAATGGAAGTTATGAAAAAAGCTGTTGAAAAGGGCGCACTTGCGATGAACTATGTGAAAGTGAAAGGTTTCCTTTACGACAACGGCAAAGTGGTCGGCGTGGTAGCGGAAGACCAGCTTGACGGCACAATCCACGAAATCTTCGCAAAAAGAATCGTCAATGCAGCTGGCCCTTGGGTCGACACATTGCGTGAAGAAGACAAATCGAAAAAAGGCAAGACCTTGCAGCTGACGAAAGGGATCCATTTGGTATTCGACCAATCGCGCTTCCCGCTCAAGCAAGCGATTTATTTTGACATGCCGGACGGCCGTATGGCATTCGCCATCCCGCGCCAAGGCAAAGTTTATGTCGGTACGACCGATACAGTATACAAACAAGATATCGCGCACCCAACGATGACGACAGAAGACCGTGACTACGTTTTAGAAGCTGTTAACTTCATGTTCCCGGACGTGGCGATTACAGCTGCGGATATCGAATCCAGCTGGGCAGGATTGCGTCCGCTGATCCACGAAGAAGGCAAGGACCCATCCGAGATTTCCCGTAAAGACGAAATCTTCGTATCGGATTCCGGCTTGATTTCAATCGCAGGAGGCAAGCTCACCGGTTACCGTAAAATGGGCGAAAGCATCATGGATCTAGTCACCAAGCAACTGCAAGAGGAATACGGCACGGCTTTCAAGAAAGTATCCACGAAGAAAATGGCGCTTTCCGGCGGGGAGGTCGGCGGATCGAAAGGCTTTAAAGCATTCAAAGCTGATCGCATGAAACGAGCGGCCGAATTCGGTCTCACGGAAGACGCAATGGAATTGCTCGTCAACCGCTACGGCGCGAACGTCGACCATGTATTGCGCCATTATACAGACGGGTTGGCTGAGGCTGCTGAGCATAATCTCGATCCACTCGTCTATGCAATGCTGCAATATGGCATCGAATCGGAAGCTGTGTGCAAGCCGGTCGATTTCTTCATCCGCCGTACAGGCGCGTTGTATTTCGATATCCACTGGGTGCATGCCCATAAAGAAGCCGCTGCGGATTACATGGCAGGCGTATTCAACTGGACAGCCCAACAGAAAACGCGTTATACGGAAGAGTTGGAAATCCTTCTTCACGAAGCTGTTATTCCAACCCCAGTTTCTGAATTAAGTAAATAAGTGCTAATTGCTGTAACAGTTCCTTGTCATCCATTTGACAAGGAACTGTTTTTTTGATTAAAAAAATAAAACTTATGCCATTAGTGCTAAAAGATGGGTTTCGAAGGGTAGAGATTAATATCCATTTTTTATCGAAATTCAAAAGAATTTTTACATTGTCTAGGCATTTGTCAGGAAAGGTCGTATAATTTTTGTAAATAACTATTTGAATTATCAGAAAATATAAGGTGGAAAGACTATGGGAATGTGAGGGGAATGACCATGAAACAGACAACTACAGTATTGGCGGGTGATCGGCATTGGCACAACGGCGCAAGCGCAGGGACCGACAGAAAACCCGGCAGACCGGGTCATCGTTAAATTGCGGGAACAAGCCGCTATGGAAGGTGCAGCTGCTGCACAGAAAGTCGCAACAGCGAAAACAGGCGAGGGGCAAATCGTCACACTCGAAGTGCCGCAAGGGCAGAGCGTGGACTCGTTTATGGCGGAGCTTTCCAAGCAAGGGAATATTGAATACGTCGAGCCAGACCATCGAGTGGAATTGGCCGCCATACCGGGCGACCCGTTTTACGCAGGGTATCAATATCACCACCGGCTCATCGGTTCAGAATCCGCCTGGGATAAGACGACCGGGAAAGCCGATGTCCTTGTGGCGATAATCGATGATGGATTTGACTTGCTGCATCCCGATCTGAAAGGGCGCATCGTTTCCCCGTACAATATCATCACAGGAAAACCTGGAAGCGTCAGTGTAGAGATCCACGGGACACATGTAGCCGGGCTTATCGCCGGCAACATGGACAATGAATTATTCGGTGTTGGCGTGGCACCGTCGACGAGCATCATGCCGATTGATGTATTCGATGGCGAGGATGGCTTTATCTCGGACGTTGCCGCTGGCGTTTATCATGCAGTCGATAACGGGGCTGACATCATCAACATGAGCCTGGTGGCATATTCCGACACGAACGTCCTGAGAGAAGCTGTGCAATATGCGCATTCCAAAAACGTTCTCGTCGTGGCAGCAGCCGGCAACGATGGCATCAGTTCCCCTTACTACCCAGCAGCATATCAAGAAGTGCTATCCGTCGCTTCAACTGATGCTGCGGACAAGCGCTCGGATTTCTCGAATTTCGGCAAAACGATCGATATCGCTGCGCCGGGAACAGGCGTTTTTTCCATATTCCCTGATGAATCATTCGGTGGAATGGACGGAACTTCCATGTCCACGCCGATTGTCTCGGGGGCTGCAGCGCTGCTGAAGGCGAATGAACCGAAACTCAGCAATACCGACATCGCAGGGCGTTTGATGCTGACTGCAAAAGATCTTGGGACGGCTGGAAAAGATGTCTATTACGGCCATGGCCGCCTTAATATAGACCGTGCATTGACTTTGGATGCAAGCCATTGGTCGGACCGATTGGCTGGTTCCAGCCGCTATGACACGGCGGTTGCCATTTCCAAAGCCGGATGGAGCGCCGCTTCGACAGTGATCATTGCGACAGGCACTGACTTTCCTGATGCATTGGCAGGCGGTCAAGACGCCCCCATCCTGCTGACAAAAGGGGATGCCCTCCACCCGGCAGCAGCAGCTGAAATCCGTCGTTTGAAGCCTGGCAAAGCCATTCTTCTCGGCAGCAACGGTGCGTTATCGGCAACTGTTGAACAGCAAGTGGGCCAGCTAGTGAATAGCGTAGATCGCATCGGCGGCAAGACGCGCTACGAGACGGCCGCCCTGATCGCTAAAAAGATTACGAGTGACCGGGCAGTCGTCTCCAACGGCCAAAATTTCCCGGATGTTCTTTCCGTTTCCCCTTATGCAGCTAAAAATGGCATCCCGATTTTGCTGACACGGACGGGCACATTGCCGGCAGAAACGAAAGCTGCCCTAGCCGGTAAAGGTTCGACGATTGTCACCGGAGGCACGAGCGCGGTCAGCAATGCCGTCATGGCCCAATTGCCTGGCGCTAAGCGGTACGGTGGAACCAGCCGCTACGATACCGGCAAGTTGATCAACCAAGGCTTGCCGATGGGGAAACAGAAAGCCTTTATCGCCACCGGCACGAACTTCCCAGACGCTTTAGCGGGATCGGTACTTGCGGCTAAAAAAGACGCACCGATTTTATTGACCGCAGCGAACTCGATTCCTTCGCCGACGAAAAGTTTGCTTCCTTCGTATCCGGGGTATTCAATCTTCGGCAGCAAAGGCGCTATCACGCCAGATGTGAAGTTTGAAGTTGATTTGCAATTAAAATAAACGGAAAAGCCGCTTTTCTAAGCGGTTCCTCCAAAAATATTCCCTGCCTTTACATATCTTTAGGGATTTCAGGGTAAAGGGAGTTATCAGGCGGCATAAGCCGCAGCAGCTACTGTATTGGAGGATGAAAAGATGAGAAAGATGAACCGCGGAATGATCACGTCACTCGGGGCGATCGGCATCGCACAAGGATTGAAAATCGTCACGCATAAAGTGGTGGCAGGGAAATGGGATTGGCAGCAAGCGTTTACGACTGGCGGGATGCCGAGTTCCCACTCAGCAGGAGTGTCGGCACTCGCCGCATACGTCGCTTCCAATAAAGGTGCACGCCATACGGAAACGGCACTAGCGGTCGTGTTCGGCGCCATCGTCATGTACGACGCGCAAGGCATACGCCGCCATACAGGCGAAATTGCACGTCTGGTCAACGACCTCGAGGACAGCTTCACGAAAATTTCCGGGGAGTTTCCGAGCTTTGAATTTGTGGAGCGCGATAAAGAGTTGAAGGAATTACTCGGTCATCAGCCGATCGAAGTAGCCGCAGGAGCTGCATTCGGCACCTTGCTTGGCATCATTGCCGCTAAGATCGAGAACCGTGAACGTGATTTGGAGCAGCAAAAACGGCTGCCATACAATGGGCGCATGACCCGTGCAGATTACAGATAAGGAAAAACCGCTATCACAGCGGTTTTTTTCTTTGCGCTGAAAACTGAATGTAAAGTTTGTTAAGTGTTAGTGAAGACTGTCGCCAAAGGGGTTACGAAGACGGACAAATCGGTTAGCCTAGGAGTGAAAGCAGACCAATTCGAAGGAGGAAGATCATTTGAAGATTTCTGCTCTGAACATTTCACTTTCGGCGCTCGCTTTTGGTATGGTATTCATGGCACATTTCGAACCGGTGACGTTTGCAAGCGAGAATTCAACAGGCGGCAAAAAGCACGAACCGGGGCGCGAAGTGATTGAACGTTTGGGCCCTCATGGCGATGTGGAACAAGAATTGGAACAGCTAGAACAGCACGTAGACAGTCAAGAGACATTGACGATCGACGAGTATCAGGAGATTCAGGGGCAGTTGGATGAACTGCTGCAGCGTGTCAACGAACAAGCGAAAGCAAGCGGAAAAGCCGATGCCCAGCTATTCAGTGACGTGTTGGTACTGCAGGAAGCGGTCACAGGGATCGATGTCCGCTGAACTTGTTGAAGCGTGCAATAGAAGCAAGTACTGGAAGCGATGCCGATGCATTGCTTTTTTGATAGAAAAACATCGAAAAAAGAGGGATAAAGCCGATACAGCTTGTGGCTGAACCGGGTTGCTGTTCAGTACCACCGATGAAAAATGAGCACAAGAAAACAGGAGTCCCGTATATAGCGGACTCCTGTTTTTCTATGCTCAATAAGCGCCTTGTGAATAGGTAAGTTCATAGCTATGCGTATAAATTTCGAAAATATTGCCGAATGGATCTTCGACGTAAACCATTTTATAAGGCTTATCATCCGGATAGTATTCACGGATCGGCATCCGTTGCTTGCCACCGTGCTGTTTGATTTTTTCCACCAACTCTTCAATATTTGGGTCCTGTATGCAGAAATGGAAAATACCTGTTTTCCAATACTCAAAGTTATTCTCGGGTTTTTCATTTTGCGGGAATTCAAAAAGTTCGACTCCAACTTTGTCTCCTGTGGCGAGATGGGCAATCCGGAACTGCTTCCAGTCATTTCCGAAGACGTCCCGGCACATCTGGCCGATGGCGGTGTCGTCATTGTAGACAGGTGCTGGCTCCATGATCGTGTACCAGCCGAGTACTTCGGTATAAAATTCTACTGCTTTGTCGAGATCTGGAACAGATAAGCCGATATGGGAAAAGCTTCTTGGGTATGGCATCATTTGATGATTCCTCCTTTGTTTGGTTGACAGCTTCAGTATGGGGGATTACTCTTCTAGTGAACAGTATGCACTTTTTCGAGAGGTGCTACCTAAAAGGGAAGTAGGGAACGAAATGGACGAGCTGCTGAATGTGGACGAGCACGGAAAATTGAAGTGTTCCATCGAATATACACTTCAAAAAATCGGAGGGAAATGGAAGCCAGTCATCCTTTGGCATTTGGCGTATGATGGCATTCATCGTTATGGTGAGCTGAAAAAGCTGATGCCAGGCATTACCCATAAAATGCTAAGCCAGCAATTAAAAGAATTGGAGCAGGATAAGCTGATCGTGCGGAAGCAATTTAACGAAATGCCCTTGAAAGTGGAATACTCTATCTCCGAGAAAGGCGTCTCATTGAAGCCTTTATTAAAGGAAATGCATGATTGGGGCAGCGGGCAAGAAGACTAGCCTCGTTGCATTAGAAGTTGAACTTCACTCAAGCTATGTTCACTCGTTTAAAAAGAGTGTTTTTGCATGCCTTAAGTCATGGCTTAATATTGTTTTTGGTGTTCTGAATTTTGAATTTTATTACCAATTGAGGACAATATATTACAAAGGCAACCTAAGGTGGAGGTTTGGCGTTCTAAGGTTTATAATGAAGAAAATTCGGGGATGAATAATGTCCGGCAGGAGGTACAGCTATGAAATGCACAAAATGTGGCACGATGAATGATGAGTCTGCAAAGTTCTGTGATAATTGCGGAGCGCCACTTGCCACAAGAAAGCAACGCAAACCGAAGCGCAATAAATTCGTTTATGCGCTCGTGTTGTTAGCCGTGTTATTGGGGCTTGGATTTGGACTAGGGCAACTATTGAGTGATGAACAACCGGAAGTGGCATTGCCGCAGGAAGATACCGAGGCTTCCGAGGAAGTGCCTGAAGAGGTGCCTGAGGAAGAACCGGTGGAAGAAGAACCGGTGGAAGAAGAAATGCCGGTAGAAGAGCCGGAAACGCAAGTATCATCTGAAGAACCGGTAGAAGGCACGGTGACGAAAGCAGAAAATATCACCCATCCTTCTGACCAGGAAGAGAAAGTCGAGCCGAAGAAAAAAGACAAGACGGCTGTCATTAAAGGTGCACAAACACGCGTCTACACGATTTTGACTGAAGGCGGCCAAGGTTCTGGGTTCTTGTTCACGGAAACGGGCATGGTCGTGACCAACGCTCACGTTGTGTCAGGATATACAGATGTCATTGTGCGCAATATCAATGGGCAGGACCATGAAGGAACCGTCGTCGGTATTTCAGCTGAATCCGACATTGCCTTGATCCAAGTAAATGATTTAACGGGCATCGAGCCTTTGGAAGTGGAAATGGCAGCAACCGATGTCGGTACGGAAGTCATCGCGCTTGGCAGCCCGTCCGGTTTTGAAAATACCGCGTCTATGGGTTATTTGACTGGCATCGACCGTGATTTCTACCAGGAATTCACGTATGAAAATATCTACCAGATCGATGCTGCACTTGCGCCGGGATCAAGTGGCGGTCCGCTTCTTGACGCAGGTACAGGAAAAGTCATCGGCATCAACTCACTGCTATTCCCTGAAGGGGATTCAATCGGATTCTCCATCCCGCTCTATTCGATGTATGACCAATTGGATGCATGGGCGAAAAATCCGATGAGCCGTGAAGCGGTCGCCAAGATTTTCCCGGTCTACGACGATTTTGACAGCAGCTACGAAGACGAAAACTACGAATTCGATTACAGCACAACACATGAATTCACGGAAGAATCATTGACGGAATTTGTCGTGAGCTACCAGGAATTTTACGAACTGGCATTGCAGGAAGAAGATTTCTATTATGTCCAGAACCTGCTGGTCTATCAAAGCGATATCTACAATAGCATGATTGAGTATATCGACCAAATTGCTGGCAAAGACATGGAACATATTTTCAACAAGCTTGATATCACCAATATTGAAATCAAGGAAGACCATGCCCTCGTTTATACAGAAGAAGCGTTTGAATTCAAGGACGCGGAAGGCAATTGGTCGGTGCAGGAACGCACGAAAGTGTATACAATTGTCATGGATGATTACGGATTCTTCTATATTTCCGATATCGTCAATGTGGAATAATGAAAAGCCCTGAATGCAGATTCAGGGCTTTTTAAATGAATGCAAAAAGAGAACCGGGAATAATGAAAAGCCCTGAATGCAGATTCAGGGCTTTTTAAATGAATGCAAAAAGACCGCAGCCTCCCGAAAGGAAGCTGCGGTCTTTCGTTTAGCTGCTCGAGATGAGGTCAGCTACGAGAATATAGCGTTCTGGCGCATAGCCGACGAAATCAAAAGGATAGCACGTCGAGACCGTCAACGTCGCCCTCGGTTTCGGGACGATGACAGTGCGGTCGTCTTCATCGACGATGCGCACTTGGCGGACGCGGTAAGTAAACGTGCCATCAGCGGTATTAACGATGAATTCATCGCCTTTGCCGACTTTTCCGAGTTCCCGGAACACCGTATCGCGATGACCTGACAAGACTGAGTTATCGGATTGACCAGGCAAGACGCTGTCTGCATAATGGCCAACGCCTTTCTCCAATTCGTCTTCATCGGTGCCATGGATAATTGGCAGGCTGGCCTCGAGTTTCGGGATGATGAGTTCGCCCATCAAGTCGCCGATTTGTGGATCTGTCGGATACTGGATGTCTTTCGGGAGTTGGGCTGCTTCTTCAGTTTCTTTGGTTTCTTTAGTTTCTTCGATTGGAGCCTGTGGGGATTCATTCGGCGCAGCATCGGGTAATGAAACTTCAGCGTTTGTCGTCTGCAGTTTGGGCGCAAAGTCCTCTGCGGAGACTGAATCAGCTTTGTATAGAAAATAGCCTTTCGCGAAAGTGGCAGCCTGTGTGCCGCTGAACCATAGGCCAAAGACGATCATTCCGGCTGCCGCAATTGTCATCAACCAGGAAATTCGCTTTTTGTTCATGATGTGGGTTTCACCCGTGTGCGTCTGAACAACAAAGCACCGAATGCGATAAAGCCCAGCCCGATAGCCGCATTTTGTGCGAAGTCACTGGCTGTTTTTGGCAGTTTTCCGCCTTTGACGGTTTGGTTCGTGTTATCAGCTGGCTTTTTAGGCGGCGGTATAACCGTCGGTGTGCTATTTTCCAATTCTTTTCCGGTATCGACAATGAGGTCTGATCCGAACATATCAGCGGTCAACAGGATATCTGCCAGAAAGTCGCCTTGCAAATTGTACAGCTCGATCAAAAGGTCATAACCATCTGTTGACTCAAGTGAAATAAGGGATTGGACGCTCATCTCTTTTTTCTCATCGCCTTTGACGAAATAATACTTGGCTTCCATTTCGAAAAGTTCCATGAATTCGTCATAGATTGACAAGAGTTCCGCGATTTGTTCGGCGGATAATTCGGTCACCGTGGAGAATTCCTCGATCGCCATCATGCGCTCGCTGAGTTCCATCAAGCGTTCTTCAAATTGCGGGTTCGTATAATCGAGTGTTTCAAAATGTTGGGCGAGACGCTCAAGTTCTTGTTCGGTTACGCCAAATTCAGCGAATACGCCCTCCAAATCCATGTCAAACAGCCAGTCTTCCTGATAGAACATGATGGAGCTCTCCAAGTCCTCGATGAATTCGTAATTGGCGATTGAATCATCGAATAAGTTAAGGAATTCCTCCAGTTCTTCTTTGGAAGCAAAGCCGAAATCCTCAAGCAATAAAGCTAAGTTCGCTTCGGTGAACGGTGTCCAATCTTCTTGATAGGTCAAATAGAAGTCTACCGATTCTTCCAGTTCTTCCATGAAAATAATGAAGTCCCCGTCCAATACATCTACACCTGCATCGAGATCGCCGAACTCTTCCAGCAGGCCGTTCAATTCATCGCGTGTCAGCTCATATGTATCCACAATTTGTGCAATGCCGTCTTCCGTTAGCGGTGTGCCGAGATCGGTAGAAGAATAAAAGTCATCCAGTGTCCAGCCTTTACTCTCTAGATAAATGATGTAATCCGCTTTTTCCCAGCCGATTTCGGCCAACAAGCGGTTAAAGCCACGGTCATCCTCTGAAATGGCGAACGCCGGAACTGTTCCGATCGCAAGAGCCAGTAAGAGGGAAGTAATAAGTGTTAACGCACCTTTCATTTGAATCCTCCTATATGTGAAATAAATGGAATATCTAGAATAGTATAGTCTTGAATCATGACTTTTAGAATAGGTCTATTAGATTATAACTTGCTTTTCCTTCCATGAAACTGCTGGATTTTTAAAGATAAAAGAAGTAATTGTTCGAATTGTCTTGCTTTTTAATTATTCATTATTGTATAGTCTATACAATAATGAATAAACGAGGTGAAAATATGCACCGACATTTACTAGTGCCAGACGCTATCGAAGAAGTCATGGCGATGCACGATGAAGATATCATCATCACTAACAGGGAAGGTCGCATCATCAAAGTGACGGAAATGAGCGGCTTGCATTATGGATTAGACCCCGCTGCCCTGCTTGGACGCTCGATCTATGAGTTGGAACGACAAGGCGTTTTTACGCCAGCGGTCACGCCGCTAGTCATTGAACGGAAGAAAAAGCTGGTGCTCGTCCAGGAAACAGCGACGGGCAAAAAGATGCTCATCACCGGGTTGCCGGTATTTGATGAACAGCGCGAAGTGGAATACGTCATCAGTTATTCGTATGAAGTATCGGAACTGATGATCATGAAAGAATATCTTGAATCGCTGGAAACAGAGATGGACCGTGTCAAAGGGGAGTTGGCGTATTTACGCGGCAGGCAATTGTCAGTCGACGGGGTCATCGCCCAAAGCGTACAGTCCGAACGTGCGCTGCGCAGTGCGTTGAAATTGGCAGAATACGATGCTTCTTTAGTAATCGAAGGCCCTCGGGGAACCGGAAAAAGTATGTTTGCCAAGCTCATTCACCAGCATAGCGCGAGAAAGGATGAAGCCTTTATCGAAGTTGATTGTGGCGCCATTCCGGAAACAATCTTCGTTGAATCATTTGAAGGCGAAGGCGGCTATTTCGGCCTGGCGCAAGGTGGGACGCTCGTTTTGAACGAAATTGACCAGCTATCAGGCCGTACGCAGTCGATGCTTGAAAAATTGCTTGCGGAAAAACGCGACATCCGGCTAATCGCCATCAGCGACACTTCATTGGAGGAACATATGCAGGAAGGAAGGTTCCGGGAGGCCCTATTTTACTTATTGCATGTCTCGCTGATTCAACTCTCAGGGCTGCGCGAACGGCCGGAGGATTTGGAAGCCTTTTTGACCCGGACAATCGATGAACTGGGGGATAAATATGGCGCTCGAAAAAAACTAACGGACCCGGCATATGTCCATTTGCTTCAACTGGATTGGAAAGGCAATTTCCGGGAAGTGCGCAATGTGCTGGAACGTGGCTATCTTGAAAGCGAGCACGGTGACATCTGCCTGGAAGACCTGCCGGCAAGTTACCGTCCCGCAAAAGATGAGCAAGTGGGCATTGAACTTGAAGGCCGCACACTGCCGCATTTGCTTGATGTAGTTGAGAAAAAAGTGTTGGAAAACGCCAAGAAACGCTACCGAACGACGACCGAAATGGCGGAAAGGCTTGGCATCAGCCAGCCCTCCGTCGTGCGCAAACTGAAAAAACATGCCATCGCAACAGGAAAGGATGAAGATTTATGACAACGAAACAAACACAGGACTGGATGGAAATGACGAACTCCATCGGCAATTTGTTGGCGCCGAGCATGGCGAAAGACCACCCGAATCTGCCGGTCGTAAAAGCGGAAGGCTGCTATTACTACGGGGCGGATGGGCGCACCTACCTGGATTTCACCTCAGGTATCGCGGTGGAGAATGTCGGGCATCGCCATCCGAAAGTCGTCCAGGCCATCAAAGACGGGGCGGACCATTTGATCCACGGTCCATCCGGCGTCATCATCTATGAATCGATCTTGAAGCTGGCATATGAACTCCAGCAGATCATGCCTGGGAAACTCGATAATTTCTTTTTTGCCAATAGCGGGACAGAAGCGATCGAAGGCGGCATCAAGCTTGCGAAATACGTCACGAAACGCCCGTACGTCGTGTCATTTACCGGCTGTTTCCATGGCCGCTCGATGGGTGCGCTCAGCGTGTCGACGTCAAAAAGCAAGTACCGCAAGCATATGCAGCCGTCTTGGCTGACCTACCAATTGCCCTATGCGCATCCGGATGATTTGCCGGAAGGTGCGGATCCGGCTGAGTTCTTCCCTGAAAAACTGGAGCGTGATATGGAAAAGCTGTTCAATCACCAAGTGACGCCTGAAGAAGTAGCTTGCATCATTTTAGAGCCGGTGCTCGGGGAAGGCGGCTATATCATCCCGCCAAAAGAATGGCTGGCGAAAGTGCGCGAAATCTGCGACCGCCACGGCATCCTATTGATATTCGATGAAGTACAGACCGGCTTCGGCCGCACCGGCAATTGGTTCGCTGCTCAGACTTTTGGGGTCACGCCGGACATCATGGCTGTCGCGAAAGGCATCGCCGCCGGACTCCCGCTCAGTGCGACGGTGGCATCGAAAGAATTGATGGATCAATGGCCGCTCGGCACGCATGGCACGACATTCGGTGGCAATCCACTCGCTTGTTCTGCGGCGCTTGCATCGATCGAAGTGCTGAAAGAAGAACGGCTATTGGAAAATGCGCAGACGCTCGGTGCTTATGCCCTAGAAGAGTTGGACAAGCTGAAGCAAAAACATCCAGCCATTCGCGAAGTGCGTGGCGTCGGGCTCATGATCGGCATTGAATTGATGGATCCAAAAACCAAGCGTCCTGACGGCGAAGCGGTCATGACAGTGTTGGATGATTGCCTGAAGCAAGGGGTGCTGTTCTATCTATGCGGCAATTCGGGAGAGGTTATACGGATGATCCCGCCGCTGACGGTCACTAAAGAACAGATTGATGAAGGCATCAAAGTACTGGACAAGGCATTGACGAACTTACAGTAACAAACGAAGGGGAATATACAAAAGGGGGAAACGTTCATGACCAGCATTCCAAAAGAGAAACAGGCTTTATCGCCATCTGCCACATGGAAATTCATTATCCCATCATTAATCGGGGCATTATTGTTTTTGGTGCCTGTGTCCTATGACGGGCAAATTACAATCGGGGTCGGCATTCTTGCCTCATTCCTGCTATCGACATTCGGGGAATGGATTCCTGGATTCATTCTGGTTTTACTTGGCTTCTCGGCATTCGCAGGTTTGGCGGCAACGGTCGCAAAACCCGGCATTATCCGAAATTCCGATATGCTTCGGCCGATTTTCATCGTCGGGCCCGTCAGCTTGGCAATCCGCTTTATCGGATTTGCGGTCGGCATCATGGCGTTTTATGAAGTCGGCCCGCAAGCCATCGCTTCCCGCAATACAGGCGGCGTCGTACTTTACGACCTCGCGCCGGTACTGTTGACTTGGTTCTTGTTTGCCGGCATCCTGTTGCCGCTTCTAGTCGAATTCGGCTTGATGGAGTTCGTCGGGACTTTGCTCAATAAAATCATGCGCCCGGTGTTCACATTGCCGGGACGTTCGTCAATTGATGCAATGGCTTCCTGGATGGGCGCTGCACCTGTCGGGGTATTGGTGACGATGAAACAATACGACGAAGGCTATTACACGAAACGCGAAGCTGCTGTCATTGCGACAACTTTCTCGATCGCTTCTGTTGCGTTCAGCCTAGTCGTCGCAAATGTCATCGGTATCGGTCACCTGTTCCTGCCGTTCTATTTGGCGGTTTCGGTCGCTTGCCTCGTCGCGGCGGTCATCATGCCGCGCATTCCGCCTTTGTCCCGTAAAACTGATACATACCGGGAAGGCGTCGGGAAACAAATCGACGACAGCGTTCCGGAAAATGTTTCTTTGGTCAAATGGGGATTTGAAGCCGCGCGCTTGAAAGCGAGTACGGCCGCAAGCGGCAAGAAACTGGCTCAGTCAGGCATCGGCACGGTCATGGATATCTGGCTTGGCTTGATTCCACTGGTCATGGCGCTCGGTACGGCTGCACTGGTCATCGCAGAATACACGCCGATTTTCCGCATCATCGCTTATCCGCTCATTCCATTGCTGACGCTTTTGGGCTTGCCGGAAGCGGCTGAAGCGGCGCCGACTTTACTGGTCGGATTTGCCGATATGTTCTTGCCGGCAGTGCTCGGCAGCGGCATCGAAAGCGATTTGACGAAATTCGTCATTGCCGGCATGTCGCTCACGCAATTGATTTATATGTCGGAAATCGGCATCTTGATCCTAAAATCGAATATTCCGGTGAAGTTCTGGGAATTGTTGGTCATCTTCTTGTTGCGCACAGCGATCACTTTGCCGATCATCGTTTTGTTCGCACATCTTTTCGTTTAAACAAAAGTCTCCGCCGTGGCGGAGGCTTTTTTGCTTTCTGGAAACAATGCTATACTCTCAAGTAAATGACTGCATTAATTAGGA
>NZ_JAPEHT010000031.1 GCF_028823615.1 Planococcus sp. A6 | reverse complement strand
CACTTGTGTGTCAAATGCTGCATCTCGGGAAGTGAGTCCCCCGCTAGCCGGCAACTTGATATAGAAGCAGAAAAGCTTAAACAGAAAACGTCCAAAGAAATCTCTTAGCCAGCCGGCGCCAAGGGTGAGCCGACGCAGTAAGACAGGCGTACTTCCTGGCTTAGTGCCAAAGGCCAACCCAAAGCAAGGCGGCGACTACTCAGATGACACTTCAATAGAATATCCGAACAATTCCACTGTCGAACCCTCACTCTCTGCTCTAAGCACGTCCAAGGAAGCGAGTCCCCCGCTAGCCGGCAATTGAATAAAGAAGCAGAACAGCTTAAACAATCAACGTCCAAAGAAATCTCTCAGCCAGCCGGCGCTAAGGGTGAGCCGACGCAGAGGACAAAAAGTTTATTCGAGCATCACATCAAGCACCTTGCTCCCACATCTGCTATGCAGATGCGTCGCAAATGAAATGACTCAACTTCCTTTCGCCATTTCATTGGCTTAGTGCCAAAGGCCAACCCAAAGCAAGGTGGCGAAAAGCAAAATGAAGATCGAATCGAATATCGAAACTGTTTAACACATAAACCCTCACTATCTGCTGTTTAGCCAAATCTTCATTTCCGAATCACCACTCTTGAACTCCCATAAATAAGCTCTCTGAATGAAGAGCATTGCAAGAAAACTAGCAAAAAGTAAAAAAATACTAGAAAAAATCAGAGATTTTTTTCTGACGTTCATATCTATCGGAAAAAATATTATTTATACCCACTATTTTTAAAAAATACAAATAGGTAAAAATAAAAACGTTAAATATAGATATAAATACCTAATATTATTCGTAACTCGAAAATTTATTTTTTCGAAAAGGTCCCTTATGCACATGCAATTCGCAGGAATATATTGTCCTATTAGTCATCTTTTATGCTTATATGATTTCTATTAAATTCCATTAATTCAATTCACAAGAATATTCAAATAACATATTGACATAATTGTATGACTATTGTTACTATTTTATCTGTGAGGAAATACGTACATAAGTGGGAAACATACATAGGGTGAATTTCCTCGAAAAAACATTAGGGGAGGCTACATTGTGCAAAACGGTTCAAAGACTTGGAAAAAGTTTGTATCTGTTGCTATGATCGCAGGTTTAGTTGCAAGTAACGGTGTTATGACTGCAAGTGCTACATCTGGCGAGAAAGAGAAAGCCAGTGAGCAAGATCTGCAGGCAATCA
This sequence comes from Planococcus sp. A6, assembly GCF_028823615.1. Lineage (GTDB taxonomy): Bacteria > Bacillota > Bacilli > Bacillales_A > Planococcaceae > Planococcus. The sequence continues at coordinate 29,785 of NZ_JAPEHT010000031.1, read as the reverse complement.
ACGTTCTTTCTAACGAAAAAGCAGAGCTGATCAAGCAGCTTAAGAAACAGGAAAGTCCTGACATGGTCCAAAAAGATGCATTAGACCCGAACGAAGAAGTTCGCGTTATTATTGAAATTGAAGGACAGTCAGCAGTTGAAGTGGCATCTGCAAAAGGCGTCCAATACAAAACGCTCGCTAAAGCAGAAAAAGAGCAGATTGAAACTCAATTGGTGAAAACGCATTCAAGCGTGAAGAAATCCATTTCTTCCGAAGGCGTTGAACTAAATTCCCAATATGAATATACGACGGCATTCAATGGCTTCAGCGGTGTTGTGAAATTCAGCGACGTTGAGAAGATCAAAGACTTGCCGAACGTTAAGAACGTATATATTGCAAACGAGTACGAAAGACCAGAAGCTAAGCCGGATATGACGACGAGCCACGACTTCATCCAGTCGCGCCAAGTATGGGCAGACAGCAAGTTCCAAGGTGAAGGCATGGTCGTTGCGGTAATCGATACAGGAATCGATCCTGAACATAAAGATTTCAATATCACAGACGACTCAAAAGTTGATTTGACGAAATCTGATGTTGAAGGGCTTATCTCCAAAGACGGCTTGAAAGGCGCTTATCAAAACGTTAAAGTTCCTTACGCTTATAACTATTACGATAAAAACGCTGAAATCCAAGACGATGGCCCAGGTGCTTCCATGCACGGCATGCACGTTGCAGGAACAGTGGGCGCTAACGGAGACGAAAGCGAAGGCGGCTTGAAAGGTGTAGCTCCTGAGTCTCAGATCCTCGGCATGAAAGTATTCTCGAATGACGTCAACTTCCCGTCAACGTTCTCTGATATTTACTTGGCAGCGATCGACGATGCAGTGAAACTTGGAGCGGATGTATTGAACATGAGCCTCGGTTCAACTTCATCATTCTATGACGCTGACAGCGCAGAAGATAAAGCCATCACAAACGCTGTAAACAACGGAATCGTTTCGGCTGTATCTGCAGGTAACTCAGGGCATATCGGCTACGGCTACGATAACCCGCATTACGATAACCCAGACTACGGTTTGGTTGGCTCTCCAGGCCTTAACAAAGATACAATCCAAGTTGCAGCTACTGGGAATGTTGTAAATCACTACACGCATGATGTTGAGTTTGATGACCTCACAGTCGAAGGTTTCGGCGTGGATGACTGGACAGATTTCGAAACAAAAGGAGATGATTTCGAAGTCGTTTCTTTGAAAGAACTCACTGGCGATGACACTGCACTTGGTGCAGAAGCTGATTACGAAGACATCGATGTAGAAGGCAAAGTAGTTGTCGTTGAACGCGGCGCACACACATTTGTCGACAAGACGAACTGGGCAGCGGCAGCTGGCGCAATCGGCATCATCGTTTATAACTCTACTAGCCCGATATTCTATAAAGACCAAGGCGGCTGGGATATTCCGTTCATGAAGATTACAAGAGAAGACGGTTTGGCACTTGAAGAAGCGCTTGCTGCAGACGGCGAACTTGGAGCAGATGTTGAGCAAACAGGCAAAGAACTTGGACCTGAAGTGGGCCGTGCAACGGACTTCACATCATGGGGCGTAACGCCGGACCTTGAGTTCAAACCTGAATTGTCTGCACCAGGCGGGAACATCCTGTCAACGCTTGAAAATGACAAATACGGTGTGATGAGCGGAACGTCAATGGCAGCTCCACACGTTGCTGGCGGCGCGGCACTTGTCCAGCAATACTTGAAAAACCATGACGAGTTCAAAAACCTTTCTCTTGAAGAACGCACTCGCCTAGCGAAAGTCTTGCTATTGAACACTGCTGACATCACGCACGGCAAATCAGGCGACACGATCTCTCCTCGCCGCCAAGGTGCAGGGATGATGCAACTTAACGGCGCTGTCACTACGCCAGTTATCATGACTGAAAAAGCGACAAACGAAGCGAAAGTCAACGTCAAAGACTTCACTGGCGATTCCTTCTCGTTCACATTGAAAGCTGAAAACTTGTCTAATGAAGCAGCAACTTATTCAGTCGACACTTCAGTGCTAGTCGATATGTTCCAAGAAAATGGAACTGTCACGTCCAACTTGCTTCAGTCAGGCGCACTTGAAGGAGCAAAAGTAACAGCTCCTGAAACAGTGACTGTACCAGCTAACGGAACAGTCGATGTGAAAGTAACAGTCGATATCAGCGAAGGCAAAGTGCCAGGGCTTGATAAAGACGGCAATGCAATCACAAAAGCGCTTGAAGAAGATGTCTTCGTAGAAGGTTTCGTGAAATTGACAGCTGAAGAAGGATCGTCGAATCCTGATTTGGTCTTGCCATACATCAGCTTCTACGGCGAATGGGACCGTCCGGACATCATTGATTCCTTCGGAGTCGAAGAAAAAGATGAGCCGCATTTCTACCAGGCTTACTATGATGCATTCGGAGTTAAAGACGCTGACGATACGACAGTCGATGAAGAAGATGAAAAACACTATTACGACCTAGTGGAAGTTGACGGCGAATGGGTTTACCCAGTATCTCCAAATGGCGACGGCTTGAACGATAAGATCAACGGAAACATCACGCTGCTCCGTAACGCGGATGAGCTGCAGACGAATATCTTGAATGCAGAAGGCGAGAAAGTCCGTACGGTCAACATCGAGAAAGACGTCCGCAAAAACTTCTTTAACGGCGGATCTGGAACATTCCTAAGTTATGTTCAAGCACGCGCTTGGGATGGTAAAGTGAAAGGTGAAGTAGCAGCAGACGGCTTGTACGAATATGAGTACAAAGCGAAAGTCGACTACGAAGAAGCAGATTGGCAGAGCAAATCATTGCCGGTTTACATCGATACAACTGCACCGGAAGCTTCGGTCACTGTAAATGAAGAAGATAACACATTGGAAGTTTCCTTGTCTGATGAAGGAGTGGGCGTTAAGCAATTCTCTATCAACGTAGATGGAAAACGTTTGCCTGCCGAGAAAGGCTATTTCGATGCAGATGAAACAGTCGTTGACCTCGATGAGTTCGGTCTGGATGCTTCAGAAGCAGACTTGATTGAAATCGTTGCTCTTGACCATGCATTCAACGGCAGCTATGCCATCTCGAATGCAGATGATACTGTGAAACCAGTCATCTACGTAGCTGATGACGGCCCAGAGCCTCTCAAAATTTACGGAACGAATACTGTACCGGTCAAAGGGTATGTAGTAGAAGAAAACTTGAAGACATTGAAAGTGAACGGCAAAGAAGTTGATTTCACTGAAACGGATAAAGGCTTCGCGTTCGATACAACAATCGAACTTGAAACTGGCCGCCAAGAGGTGAAGTTCGAAGCAACGGATTACAACGGCAACACGTCTTCGATCATCCGCCCAATCTTTGTGGATACAGTGAATCCGACGCTTGCCATCGACGCTCCTGGCGTTGTTGACGAAGACGAGGAATCAGTTGAATTCGACATTACGGTGAAAGATAACTTCAATATGGTGAAACTATCACTTGATGGAGACGTATTGTACAATCAAGATGTCTACGATGAATTGAAAGTAGCTGATCCAATCAGCAAAACAGTTACAGCTAAAGTCGACTTGGCACCTGGCGTTAACACGTTCATGGTAGTTGCAGAAGACGCAGCTGGCAACAAGATCGAAAAAGAAGTGAAGATCGACCGTTCTGACTCTGAACTACGTGCTGAGCGCATTTCCGGTGTAAGCCGTTATGACACAGCTGTTGAGTTGAGCAAAGAAGGATGGGATTCTTCAGAAACAGTCGTCCTTGCACGCGGGGATAACTATGCAGATGCACTAGCGGGCGTACCGCTTGCGAAGAAACAAGATGCACCGCTTCTTCTGACTCGCACAGCGAAATTGCCATCTGAAACATATGATGAAATCAAGCGTCTAGGCGCGAAGAAAGTTCAAGTCCTAGGTGGAACAATTGCCATTTCTGATGATGTCGTGAAGCAATTGAAATCTGACGGCATTGAAGTAGAACGTATCAGCGGGGCAAGCCGTTATGAGACTGCAGCTAAGATCGCTGAGAAATTCGGTAAATCTGAATCTGCTATCGTAGTAAGCGGCGAGAACTTCCCGGATGCACTTAGCGTAGCAAGCTATGCAGGTTCTGAAGGCACGCCAATCCTATTGGCACGCGAAGGATCTATTCCGAATGCTACAAAAGCGGCATTGGTGAAAATGGGAGCGGAAAGCAGCTTGATCATCGGTGGTACTCAAGCGATCAGCGAACAAGCAGCATCCGAACTTCCGAATTCGTTCCGCATCAAGGGCTCTAACCGCTATGAAACTTCCCTTGAAGTGGCGAAATACTTCGGCAGCCCTACTGATACAGTGTACATTGCGACAGGCACAGCATTTGCGGATGCTCTAGCAGGCGGCGCGCTGGCAGCGAAAAATGACACTGGCGTTTACTTGGTAGGAAAATCCGTACCAGCAGAACTTGGCGAACACTTGCAGAAGAATGGCGTCGAATACGCGAAAGTGATCGGTGGATCGCAAGCAGTATCCGATGAAATCCTAAAGCAATTGGACGAGTATTTGAACAATAAGTAAGACCTATGAAAGCGGAGTGCCTAAAGGCGCTCCGCTTTTATTTTTACTTTATTAGGGGTAGTCATGCAATCACTATTATAATAGTAGAAACTCATCACATAAAAAGAAAGGAAGTATAGAAATAACCAGATTTGCATGTTAAAGGCGCTATGTTAATTTTCCTTTATATGGAATTAATTCAATAAATTTATTGCAATCTGAAAAAATGTAAACGTTTTCTAAATATTTATCAAAATTTTACTTACCTTCGAAATCTTTTGTAGTATCATGGGTAATAGGGACAAACGTCTTCATACATAGTCAGAAAGATACAGCCCTGAGAGACGTTCGTCAAAAAAAAATGATAGGATGGTGTAGAAATGCCGAAAAAGATTTTCACTTCTGTAATGGCGACGACACTGGCTTTGACAGTCGTCGGGATCTACGATTCGCAAAAAGCGGAGGCAGCTGAAGGCGATTTCGAGTTAACGATCATGCACACGAATGACACGCACGCGAACCTGGACAACGCGCCGAAACGCGCAACATTGATCAAGCAACTCCGTGCGGAGAATGCGAACAACCTATTGCTTGATGCGGGCGATGTCTTCTCAGGCTCACTGTACTTCAACACATTCCAAGGGCAAGCGGATTTGGAATTGATGAATTATATGGAGTATGACGTCATGACTTTCGGTAACCATGAGTTCGACCTTGGTTCAAATGAAGAAGGACACCAAGCGCTTGCTGAATTCGTCGGTGGGGCAGATTTCCCGATGCTTGGGGCAAATGTTGATTTCTCAGGCGACGCTAATATGTCACCGCTGGTAGCGGACGAAGCGTTTACGAAAACAGCTGCTAACGGACAAATCTACAGTGGTGTTGTAAAAGAAGTGAACGGCGAAGAAGTCGGAATATTTGGTTTGACAACTGCTGAAACAACAGACATCTCAAGCCCGAATGATGTAGCATTCACAGACTACATCGATGCAGCAAATGAAGCGGTAGAGTGGTTTGAAGGGCAAGAGGTTAACAAAATTGTTGCTTTGACGCACATCGGTTACGATGATAATGCAGCGGTAGATAATGATCGCACTTTAGCAACAGAAGTAGATGGCATCGATGTCATCGTCGGTGGACATACTCATGACAAACTGGAAAAACCAGTAGAGGTTGAAAATACGATTATTGTTCAAGCAAATGAATATGGAAAATTCCTTGGACAGCTTGATGTATCGTTCGACGAAGCTGGAAATGTAACTGAATATGCTGGACAGTTGCACGATACTGGAGATGAGTCAGGAGTAAAAGAAGATGCAGAAGCAGCCAATAAACTTGCCCCTTATAAAGAAGAAGTGGAAGAATTGAAAGAAACTCCAATCGGCGCTGAAGCGAATGTCTTCTTGAACGGTGAACGTGAAGAGGTTCGTACGAACGAAACTAACCTTGGAAACTTTATTGCTGACGGTATGCTTGAAAAAGCAAAACAATTTGATTCTGATACAACGATAGCAATACAGAACGGCGGCGGCATCCGTGCGTCGATTAATGAAGGGCCAATCACTTATGGTGAAGTATTGACGGTATTACCGTTTGGCAATACATTGGCAATTATGAAAGTCACAGGACAAGAAATCAAAGATGCGCTGGAACATAGCGTGCGTGAATACCCGAAAGCAAGCGGTGGATTCCTTCATATCTCTGGTATGTTCTTCAACTATGACGCTAAAGCACCAGTTGGCGATCGTGTTTTATCAGTCTTTGTCGATAACGGTGATTACTATGATGAACTAAATCTTGAAACAACATACACGGTTGCAACAAATGCATACACTGCAGGAGGTGGCGATAGTTACACAATGTTCGAAGAAGCATCGAAGGATGGTCGCGTCAGTGAGAAAGGTGTTATTGACTGGGAAATGTTCGAAGAGCACGCACAATCATTTGCTGACGAAGGCGTAGAGCCTTATGAAGAGCGCCGCATCAACCAAGTGCGCTTGTCGGGTGAAAGCCGCTATGACACAGCGATTGCTGTATCGAAACAAGGCTGGGATTCTGCGGACACTGTGGTCATCGCTCGCGGCGACCAGTATGCAGATGCATTGACAGCAGCACCTTTGGCTGACCAGGAAGACGCACCGGTGCTATTGACGCGTTCTGGTTCATTGCCAAGCGCGGTAGCCGAAGAAATCGAGCGCTTGGGTGCAACGAAAGCGATCGTATTGGGCGGTAGCTTGGCTGTTTCAGAAGATGTTGCTGACCAATTGGGCGATTTGGGACTGGAAGTAGATAGAGTCGGCGGAAAAACACGCTACGACACAGCTGTAGCAATTGCCGATGAATTGGTAACGGATGCTACTGACGCGGTTGTCGTAAGCGGCATGGACTTCCCGGATGCACTATCAGCAGGATCTTATGCAGCGATTAACGATAAGCCGATCTTGTTGACGCGTCCGGACAGCATCCCGGCTGTCATCGAAGCAGAGCTTGAAGGGTACGAAACGACTACTGTAATCGGTGGATCTCTGGCCGTATCTGAAACTGTAGCGGATGCTTTACCGGAAGCTACACGTGTCAGCGGTGCAAACCGTTACTTGACTTCATTGGCAGTAGCGGAGCAGCTATTTGGAGATGCTGTAGAAGGCTTGGCTGCAAACGGCCAGAACTTCCCGGATGCTTTGACTGGAAACGTCCTCGCAGCAGCTTATGATGCGCCTATGCTTCTTGTGAAACAAGACAGCGTAAACGAAGCCGTTGAAACAAGAGCCCATTACTATGGCACAGTGTTCACGACAGGCGGAACTTTGGCAGTATCACCAGAAGTTGTGAAAGCTTTGCACCAAGAATAAATTTGCACCTCATTACCAGGCTTTAACCGAATGTCGCTGAAAACGATACAGTTCTTCGGCGGCATTCTCTCTTTAACCGGACATACAAAAACGGAGCTCCCATTTAAAATGGAAGCTCCGTTTTTATTTTTATTCGATTAATCCTACGAACTCTTCGACATTTTCAAAAGTGCCTTCAATAGCAATATCTTTATTTTGCAAGTTCTGCTCTTTCACTTCAATCAAATAATCGAGTGTTTCTGAAGCGGGGAGCTCAAGTTCGTTTCGAAGTTTTTTAGTGTAAAGTAAATCATAATAAGTAACCAGGTTATAATCCTGGCCGCTCATCGTGCCATCGGGCCGCATTTGGTAAAGGATCGTGTTTTCCTCATCCACCCATCCGGTGCCGGTATGGAGAAGAGCGGAAAATTGAGCTTCCGCATTCTCCAGATATTTCTCGTCTCCAAGATGAAGATAGGCATCGTATTGGTAATTCATCAAGCTGAGTGCATGATTCAAGGAGCTGTGGGTATCATGCTGCATATCAAAATAATCCATTAAATAATAACCAGGGCCTTGGGGAATCGTATAGCCCGCTTCAGACATCTCAATCAGAAAATCAGCATAAACTGCGCGCTCTTGCGCATAAGCCTCATAGCCCAATTGTTCAGCGCGCTTTAATTGTGCCCGGAAAATATTGTCGTTATGCCTCGTATCGATGTATTCAGGGCCTATGTCATAAGCGCGTTCAAGCCAAGTGCTGGTGTAGTCGCTATGCCACAAGCCATCTTCGTTTCGCGAGACTTCCAGTGTCGCGAATTGGTGGCGATTGATATTTTCCCAAATACGGGAAGGGTTTGTCTCCAACATGACTGCACTAGCCCGGCCGCTTTGCCTGACGAGGGAGCGGACGAAGGCACGATCGGTTTTAGGGAAGATGGCGTTCAATCCATGTGACCACAATGTATCTGGTGTAATCCAGCGGAATTCATCTGCAGCGATTTTATGGACTTGTTCAAATTGTTCTTTGCTGCTAATCAATGGCTCTTCTGATATCATGAGCCAGGTTGAGAATTTTTCTTCACCAGGAGCGAACTCAATCGTCACTTTCCATCCCTCTTCACTGATATCCAAGGTATCCGCTTCCCGCTGGAATTCAACGACGCGGCTTAATTGGCCATTTTCGTAAGTGTGGGAAATATCATTATAATAAACAGATGTGCCAATGAGCGCACTATTCATTTCATTTTCCATATATTTAAGTGTTGTTGATAAGGGGTCTTCAAGTTTCCGCTCTTTCCGGTGTGGATACAATTCGGGAATCGTCTGATCTTCTAAATACTCCAAGTCGCTTTCGCCGCTAAGGGGCAGTTGGAAATCGATCGGTTCAAGATATCCATCTGTTTCCGCTTCAAGGTAAACCATCGTATCCCCATTTGGGAATTCCCGTGTAGTTAACGTGATTTCGGCTTTATTCTGTTTTCGGTCCGAGACATTATATGAAATCACTTCTTGATAAATATCTTCTATATGTAATTGTTCAGTGTCGGTGCTTGATAGGTCTTCTCCATCTGCCGTGACTTGGAACTCACTCCCTGACGTAAAAGGGGCGTACGCAATAAGCACCAAACCAAAACATACAAAAAGACTGAACCAAATCGCTCGCTTTTTAAGCTTCACTAAAAAAAATCCTTTCTATTTCAATCATATCTCTATTATAAACTAAAATAGAAAATAAAATAAATAAATGAAAATCAGGTCATTAATTCCCATACACCCATATATAGGATAAACAGCATGTAATTTAGTAGCACATGGCATTTTTCCCGTTAAGCGATCGAGCTAGACAATGAATGTTACAATCTAGTGCATGGTTGCTGGAGCATGAAATACATGAGGCTCATTTACTGTTGAGGAATATTAAAGAAGGGTGAAGAAATGGTTAAGAATCCATGAGATTGCGTATTTCCCCTATATTCTATAGTAGACTGTGCATAGAGATTTTTTAGGGAAATGGACGTGACAACTATGCAAAAAATCGTGACACTCTTAGCGGCAATCATGGTCGGCTTTACCGCATTCCTCATGTGGCCGCAAAAAGATCAAAGTGAAGGTCTCGGGGACGCTGAAGCACCGGAGCGAGACGAAACAGCTTCGTCAGGTGGTGAATCAGATGAATCTCCGGAACCGGAACCTGTAGAACCGGAACCGTTCAAACTGACCTTAATCCACACAAACGATACCCATACCGTGATGGATAATATCTCACGACGCGCTTCACTGATTGAAGACATCCGCGAAGCCAGCACCCATCATCTTTTATTGTCGGCAGGGGATGTGACGTCTTGGGAAATCGGGCGAAAAGCGCAGGATTCACTCGCAAATGCGGTATTCATGAACCACCTCGATTATGATGGGATGGTGCTCGGCAACCATGAGTTCGATCTAGGCGAAGGCGTCATCGACCACGGCCCGCTCAGCACCTACGTAAAACATGCAGCGCATCCGGTGCTTGGTGCCAACGTTGACTTCTCGCAAGATCCATTCCTTGAGCCCTTTGCAGATTATAGCTACACAGACGAGCCGGTGGACGGCCGCATCAATAAAGGTTTCGTGCAAACAGTCGGCGACGAGCAGGTCGGGATATTCGGTATCACACATTACAATGAAGTGGTGACCGTTCCTGGCGATGTTTCATTCGCAGATTACACCGAAGCGGCCAAACAAGCCGTCGCCCATTTCGAATCGATTGGCATCGATAAAATCGTGGCGCTGACCCATATCGGCGTCGGCCATGATCGCACATTAGCGAAAGAAGTACCAGGCATCGATGTCATCATCGGCGGCCACTCACATGTCACAACCAATCCGCCGAACCAAATCGGCGACACATTGGTCGTGCAGACCGGTGAATACGACACCAACCTCGGTGAACTGAACGTCGTTTTCGATGAAGAAGGCAAGATCGTCGACCATTCAGGCAAACTGCACCCGACCAAAAACGCAGAAATCCATCCGGACACAGCACGCGTGCAGGAACTGTTCGATGAAGCCACAGCACTCGGCATCGTCAGCTACGAAGACTTTATCGGACATGTCATCAAAGCCGGCGAACTGGGTACATATGAAGCGTTTATCGAGTGAATAGAGAACAGGCACCCATTCGCAATGAATGGGTGCCTGTTTTTTGATGAGGTGGGAAGTATGGAATGAAACGAGGAGAGTGAAAAAACTTCCGCTTTTCGACTGCGTTGCAGGGTCATGCAGGCAATGGGTCATGCTTCTGATGCGACAAGAACTGTTAGATAGAAAGAAGAGATTGGAAAAGCTTCCGCTTTTCGACTACGTTGCAGGGGGCTGCTTGCCGTGGGGCGGGTGTTGAGCCAACGTGCCGCAAAGAGCGCGTCACGTTTGTCTCGCCAGCCCGCGCGGTCCCACAGGCGTCAGCCCCCTTCCACTCCGTCTCTAGTTTTAAAGTGGAAGATCGTTTCTTCAGTTCATTTAAAGTGAAGTGTGGAAATGCATCATGTTTTGTAGCTCATATCGTTTGGATCAAAGAGAGTGTGATTTTCAGTTCAAACACTTGTGTGTCAAATGCTGCATCTCGGGAAGTGAGTCCCCCGCTAGCCGGCAACCTGATATAGACGCAGATCCGATTAAACAATCTATAACAATGAAATCTCTCAGCCGCCGAGCGCCCAGGGTGAGCCGATGCCATAAGACAAGCGTTCTTCTTGGCTTATGGCAAGAGGCCAACCCAAAGCACGGCGGCGACTACTCAGATGACACTTTAATAGAAGATCGCACAATTTCACAAGCAAACTCTCACTATCCCATCTAAACTTGTCCCGGGAAGCGATTCCCCCACTAGCCGGCAATTACCTAAAGAAGCAGTTCCGATTAAACAATCTACAACAATGAAATCTCTCAGCCTCCGAGCGTGAAGGGGTGAGCCGACGCAGTAAGACAAGTGTTCTTCTTGGCTTGCTGCCAAAGGCCAACCCCAAGCACGGCGGCGACTAGCAACATGAAGAATAAATAAAACCTCGAAACAATTCCGCAAGCAAACCCTCATTATCTGCTGTCCAATGTCCAATGTCCAATGTCCAACCTCCGCCTTCATTTCCAGACTCAAAAAAACCCTCCTCCCGGAATCCCGGAAGAAGGGCAAGCGTTAATACGAATCAACATCTGACTGCGACAAATGCCAGTCAGTTAGCTCGTCATAGGAACCCGTGCCGGTAAAATCCTTGATGACAAACGGCATCGGGCTATTGATATGGAAAAAGCCGGCTTTCTTCAGTGCACGGTAGCGCGGGCTGTCCGGCACTGCCCAGCAATTCAGCGCATCCGCTTTCGTATGGCGGCGGATGGCCTTCAATTGATCCGCAATGATCGCTTCATCGTTCGGTCCGAACAAATCGACAATCGTGGCGAACGTGACGCCATTATCTTTCGTCTCCTCATGCAACACGCAATAGCCTTCTGCATAGCCATTCTGCTCCAAGGTATAAACTTGGTAATCCTTCGTCGGATGGTCAAGGAAGCGTCGTTGGATATAGCCGCCGTTGCGCTTGGCATGAAGCGGGTACTGGTTTTCAAAGCGACCGTACAACATTTCCGCTACTGCCAAACGGTCGCCAAGTTCACGCAATCGATGCGTGCTCTTTTTTGGGACACTGAGAGAAAGTGCTTTGTCGACTGGCGACTGGATCGCTTTTAACTTGCTGACCTTAGCCGCAAGCAAAGCTCCTGGCTTATTGACTGCAAGAAAGCGCGGAACGTTCCCGAGATCCTTGCCGCCGGCCACTTTCATGAACACTTGCTTTGCCGTTTCAGCGGGGAAGCCGTACAGGATATCGAGCCCTTCGGCTTCACATTCCTGGATCATGCGGGAAACGATTTGCTTGTAGATGCCGCGGCCCTGCGCTTCCGGATCGACCATGATGTCAACCCGTTCGCCAAGAGCCAGTTCTTTGCCTTGGTGGCGGGCTGTGAGCTTCAAGAAAGCGGCATGTCCGTTGATCTGGCCGTCTTCTTCAGAAACGACGATCGTGGCGCTCTCCGGAAAGGTCTCGAATTTCCATTGCCATTCAGCAAGAGACCGTCTTTTCCCAAATACTTTTTCATAAAGAGCATTGATGCCGAGCTCATCACCCGGCTGGTACAGGCGAATCATAATGTTTCACCGTCATCCCGCAGTCCGAAATCTTCGCGGCGTGACGCGGCCGCAAGAAGCGCGAAGAACGCGAGGCCGAAAATATCGGATTCCCATAGGTTGTAGACAAGGCCCATGAAATACGCGCCGAGCAAGATGCTGACAGTCAGTGAATACAGATAACTTTCTTTATGCTTTTTGCCGTAGCGCCAAAGCATCAACAATAGGAAAGCGGCAAAGGCGATGACGCCGAGCACGCCGGTTTGGACAATGATTTGGATATATTGGTTATCCGAGTAGAACTTATGTCCGATTTCGTATTCATCATAGATCGGCGAACCGTTCGAAAGGGTGGTCGAATCGCCGAACGTCGCAAAGCCCGTACCGATGATTGGATGGTCTTTGAATACTTCAAAGCCAGTTTTGACAATGAACAAACGGCCCGAACTTTGGCTGCCGGTGACGGTATCTTCACTGAACGTGCTGCCGATGCGGTCGCGGAAGCCTGACTCGCCGCCGACATCGAATTGCTGGATGTCGGTGACTTTCTCTGTGCCAACATCAGTACTTTCAATGAAATTGGTCAATAAATTCAATGGCAGCACGACAAGGACGAGTGCAATCACCGTGTATTTCACGAAGTCGATGAGTATGCTCATTTTGCGCGTCATGATCAAGAATGCGACGGCAGCGATCAAGAAACCTAACCATGTGCCGCGTGAATACGTCAGGACAAGGATCCCCACCAACAGTACATTCAAGATATCCATATAGCGCGGGTTGAATTCTTTTAATTTATTCTTCGCATAATAGAACGCGATGAACGCGAACATCAAGTAGATACCGAGCACGTTCGGGTTGCCGAGCATGCCGTAGATGCGCACGCGGTTTTTCGCCGACAAGGCCATCGCCTGCCATGACTCAGGCAGGAAGAAGTTGCGGATGGACAATTTTTCAGCCATTGCCTGGATGATGACCAGGATTGCCGTCCAGACGAAGATCCAGACGAGATTGACCAAATCCTTGCGGGTGATTCCGAGGCGATAGACGATGTAATAGACAAGGTAAAAGAGCAGGAACTGACGCAAGGTCATTGCAATGAGAACGGGACTGATGCCCGTGATGAGAGCGGAAATCGAACCGATGGCAAGGAAAGCGAAATAAGCATATTCGAAATTCTTGAAATGGAATAGCTTGCCGACGGTTTTGCGATTCATCCAGAAGACCTGCAACAAGGCACCGAATACGAGTGCTTCGGTTAAATAGTTAAGGCCCGGATTGTACTGCGTGATGAACTCACGGACCGGGATGTAAACGAACAGCAGCAGGATGCCGTGTTTCGGATTGATGAACGCATAGGCGAACAACACAACTGTCAGGGCATAGCCGATGATGGCGAGCTCTGTGTAACCTATTAGCATGATGGCGATCAAGGCGATGAGCCAAAACCATTTTTCGTTATCGTTCTTAAAAAAGTTCATAATATCCTCCAAATGCATTTATAATTAGCGGCTTTGATAAATCGCCTTTTTCAACTTCAAATTCTTGAAGATCGCCCACCACAAAGTGACGGTGCGGTTCGCTTGCTTGAGATGCTTTTCGTACTGGCGGTCTTGCGTCTTCAAGTGATCGGCCGCCTGGATAAATTGCTGTGGTGTGTTTTCGATGAAGGTTTCTACGTAGCGCGCTTGTGTTTCATTTGTCTGTGCAGCTTTGATTTCAGCGAGCGCCAAAAATCCATCGAATGCGATGACTTGGCTCTTGAAAGCCTCAGTTGCCCGCTGTTTGAGCGGAAACTGATCGGTAATGTCCATAATGCAATTGATTTCCTCTGGCGGCACGGGACAATTGATCTCATATTCGCGGACGATTTTCGGCTGATGGGCCGTATGCTTAAGTGCATCGGCCACCAAATGGGCGCTGTACACATGATCCGGATGGGCATCGATCAAGCTCGTCGTATAGACCGTATCTGGTTGGATTTCATCGATCAGCTCACTGAAACGTTCGCTTGATGCGACATGCTTGATTTCGCTATCGGGATAATCAAGGTAACGAACATCCGTAAAGCCGAGCAGATCCTGGATCGAGCGCAATTCCTGTTTCCGCGTTTCGGCCAAAGCATCGGCTTCAACCGGAGCGGCGTTGCTGTTTTTGCCGTCGGTGATGATGGCAATGGTGATTTGTGCGCCGGCATCGGCATAGCGGCGGATGGTCCCGCCGAGCCCGATTGTTTCATCGTCGATATGCGGCGCAAATATCAGCACGCGCTCTGCCGGTTCAAGCGGGGTGAGCGGTTTATTCGCTTTGTAAAAACGTTTCAAGGACGCTTTGATCGCCGGATTCAAAACCGGCGCAGCGTTTTTCATGATTGCCTGTTTCATAATGCGAAAAACTCCTTATGATTTTCTAAGCTTGCTGATGAGGAAGCGTGCAATTTCGGTTTTCAAGGCGAGAGCCGCAATGACATAGACAATAGCGCCGATGATCGCGGTCAGGCCGAAGCGGATATAGATATGAAGGTCTTCGAGAATTCCAGAAGCGAGCCATAAGGCCACTAGCATAGCAGCGGTCGCCGCAAAAATCTTGGCTGCGTCTTTCACGATAAAGCGCGTATTGAGCTTGCCTTGTGTCCGGTTAAAGACGATCCAGTTGAGCGTGAAATAGACGAGCGCCATAACGGACGAGGCGAGTGGAATCGCCAAATACGAATCGAGCAGGGCGATGAACAAGAAGTTCAAGGCGACATTGAGCGCAATCGAGAACAAGGAAATGCGCAAGATGACATGGCCTTGCTTTTTTGAATAGAAAGCTTTGTTCAAGATGTTCTGCAAACTGAAGAACAATACCGATCCCAGATACAGATAGCCGACATTTGCAGTGGCTGCCGTCGCATCCGCTGTAAAGGCGCCGCGTTCATAGACGATCGTGATGAGATCTTGCATCAGCCACATCATTCCCGCAACAGCAGGCAGCAAAACCAAAAGCGTCAACATCAAGCCGTATTCGATTCCTTGCTTGAAGCTTTTCTCATTGGCATTCGCAATGGCTTTCGACAAAATCGGGAAAATAATCGTCCCGATGGTTACGCCAATAATCGCTTGCGGGAAGTGGACGATGTTCTTGGCGTAGTTAACGTAGTTGACTGCTGAATCACTGAACGAACTCGCAAAGATATTGTCGATTGTCAAATTGACTTGGCCAACCATAACCGTAATGGCAACTGGGATGAAAATGATCGAAAAGGGTTTGATTTCTTCCCAATCGAGTTTGCCGATTACTTTATGACTGCCTTTAGGGACGAACCAGAGCCGTTTGGCGATATACGATAACAACGCACCGGCCAAATAACCAAACGCCATTGAGTAGGCGCCGATTTGATCAGCAAACAACAAGGTACTGAGAATGGTGCTGCCGATAACGATGATTTGTGAAATGACCGACAACGAAAACTTGTTTTCTGCATCGAGATAGGCCTCGTAAACTGAGTTTAACGATACGAGGAAGACAGCTATAAAGAAGATAATAGCTAAAGCAACACTCAATTCAATCGCTTCAGCTCGAACGTCGGGCTGAAGGTTAGGGAATTGAAATAGCAAAGGCAATAGCAATGGTGATGCCAATGCACCGATAGCTGAAACAATCAATCCAAGCACCATCGTCCCGCGGATGATTTGTGAAAAATGATGGTAGCCCTTGCCATCCGCCTGTGCATGGATGAAACTTGGCACAAAAGCATTCTTCATGCCGGTAGTGAAAAATAAAATAAAGGTATTTGCCAAAGCGAATGCCGCGAAATACGCAGCTGATTGATAGGAATCCCCAAATTGATAGGCAATAACCATATCCCGGAGAAGCCCGGAAACTTTCAAAAACAACGACGCAATGACAAACAAAATGCCGGTAAGTGCGAGTTTTCTACCCAAAACAAAATCCTACTTTCTTCAAATGGTTCGGCGGTAAAACACGAAACCAAATTCTTTCCTTATATACAGGAGCAATAATCTCCCAATTCCATTTTCCTATCTTATCACGAAACCTCTCTTTTAGACGTCCTCGAGCCGATTATGTTGCGGAAAAATTCACATCTGGAAAGGGGGTGAGTCTAAGGAATTACCGATAGTGAAATTTCAAGAAGAAATCGAATAGAAAGACTATTTTACAGGATAAAAAAGGAAAAAGGGTGAACAATTTGGGTATAAATAGTTAGAATTTACAATTTATTAATAAAGCGCTTACAAATTTTTAGTATACTGGTTTCGTATGACAATAAATTATCAGAGGAGTGAAGGTTTGTGACAAAAAGCGCGTTCAGCAAGATCTTTTTGAGTCTCCTATTGGCTTTATCAGCTGCCTTGCCGTATATGGCGACAGCCGAAGCAGCAGAAACCATTTCAGTTGCAGAAGCCATTGAAAACAATACAGGAACGGCAACGGTGAAAGGGTTTATCGTTGGGGTTGCTATTAGCGGAACCAACTATGACCAAGAGTCGCCATTTACAGGGGGGACTAATATCGGCATCGCTGATTCACCAGATGAAACCGATCCAGCAAAAATCTTGCCGGTTCAATTACCGACAGGATCGACTCGTGCCGGATTGAACCTTGTCGACAATCCGGGCAACTTCAAAGCAGAAGTGACAATCAGCGGCACACTTGGAGCTTATTTCTCAGTTCCTGGCTTGCGTTCTGCTAATGCTTTCACAATTCTCTCTGAAGGCGAAGCGCCACCTACCGCGACACCTGTAGACAATGTCCAGGAAGCACGCGACTCTGAAGGCTTGATTTCAGTGGAAGCAACTGTGACAACTGGAACAGGCTTCTGGGGCGGCAACGCTTTTTACGTGCAAGATGACACAGCGGGCATCTATGTCTATACATCTAGCGCAACTGTATCGCCGGGCGACATCGTCCGTTTGGAAGGTACCGTTTCTGAATACAGCGGCGAGCTGCAATTGCAGCCGAATACAGTAGAAGTCTTGTCTTCCGGAAATGAATTGCCGGAAGCACAAGTGATCTCGCCAGCAGGTGTTAATGAAGAGACTCAAGGCGAACGCATTTCGATTGAACGCGTCGAAATCACTAACTTGAAAGCCGTTAACAATTATGGGACGTTCGAGTTCACGGCAGTTGCGGAAAGCGGCGAGCAAGTCGTCGTCCGCAACGACAACCGCAATGGCTTGACGTTCGAAGACTTCACGAAACGATACAAAGAAGGCGACTTGATCTATCTTTCAGGCATCGCTTCAAAATATAACGACACGTACCAAGTGAAAACGCTCGGCTTCGACAGCTTCGAGCTCGTCAACAAGCCGGCTGTTTACACAGACATTACGCTCGGCTTCGACAGCTTCGAGCTCGTCAACAAGCCGGCTGTTTACACAGACATCTTCCCAGGCGTCGTCTCGGAAGGAACTGAAATCACGCTCGCAAGCGGTTTGGACAATGCAACGATCCATTACACTTTAGACGGGTCAGAGCCGACAACGGATAGCGCAGTTTACGCGGAGCCGATCGTCCTGACGCAAGATACAGTGATCAAAGCGATTGCTGCGACAGGCGAAACATCGGAAGTATTTTCATTTGATTACACGGTCCTGAAATCAGAGGACTTGAAAATCCGCGACATCCAAGGGCAAGGCCATTATTCGAAATATGAAGATGTAGCTGTCAATGAAGTGACAGGCGTCATCACACATTTTTATAACGGCGCAAACTTCGTCATCCAAGATACAGAAGGTGACGGCAACTGGAAAACGTCAGAAGCGATCATCGTCAACCGTTCATCTGCATCAAGCGACTTTGCAGTTGGGGATGTCGTAACAGTCGCAGGTACGGTCGAAGAATGGTTCTATAAAGGCTATTCCGACATGCGCGACAACGATCTACCGGTAACACGCATCCGTTCAACGGACGTCGTGAAAACAGCAACTGCAGAACTACCTGAACCGATTGTCATCGGCGAAGACGTATTCCCGCCGACTCAAAACATCGAAAACGACGGCTTGACGGAATTCCAGCCGGAAGAAGACGGCATTGATTTCTGGGAAGCCCTTGAATTGATGCGTGTCAGCGTAGCTGATGCACAAATCGTCGGCCCGCAAAATTACGGCGAAGTATTTGTCGTATCGAAAAATGCGACTAACAATGAATTCCACAAGCAAGACGGAATTCTTCTTGAGGAAGACGATTTCAACCCGGAACGTATCACCGTTACAACAGGTGAAGGTGTCGTCGCTAAAGCAGGCGATACGTTTGCTGAAGCGCCAGTCGGCGTTCTCGGATACGGATTCGGCAACTACCAGATCTGGACTGATGAAACGCAAGTGCCGGCAATCGTGGACGGCGGTACACAGCCGGAAGAAACGTGGATCGAAAATGCAGACGATAAATTGACGGTCGCAGCTTATAACGTCGAAAACTTTTCAGCAGACCCGAGCCACACATCGGACGAAAAAGCACAGCGCATCGCAGAATCATTCGTCAAAGATTTGAACTCCCCAGATGTTATTTCGATGGTTGAAGTACAAGACAGCGACGGCCCGATTGCTTCTGGTAACTCGGATGCAACCGCTTCTTATGAGCGACTCATTGAAGACATCCAAGCAGCCGGCGGTCCAACGTATGCATGGACAGACATCGCACCGGAATACAACCAGGATGGCGGACAGCCAGGCGGTAACATCCGCGTCGGCTTCTTGTACAACCCGGACCGCGTTACCTTGTCTGAAGGCACAAAAGGAACGGCAACAGAAGACAATTCTTGGACAGAATCAGGCGATCTTGCCTTGAATCCGGGACGCGTACAGCCAATTCCAATGCCTGGCACACGCAAACCACTCGCGGCACAATTTGAATTCCAAGGCGAAGAAGTTGTCGTTGTCGCAACGCACTTGAACTCCAAAGGCGGAGACCAAAGCTTGTTCGGTCAAAACCAGCCGCCGCAATTCACGTCTGAAATCGAACGCATTGAATTGGCGAAAGCCATCAACGGATTCATTGCAGAAGGCCTGGAAATCAATCCGGAACTCAATGTCGTCGTCACTGGCGATATGAACGATTTCGAATTCACACCGGCACTTGATGCGCTAGAAGGCGACATCTTGACGAACAAAGTCAACGATGTGCCGGAAGAAGACCGTTTCTCTTATTACTACCAAGGCAACTCTCAAGTTCTCGATCACTTGCTGGTGACGAACAACTTGGCGGACAACACAGAACTTGATATGGTCCACATCAACTCGATGTTCATGGAAGAACACGGGCGTGCATCGGATCATGATCCACTACTTGCACAAATCACTTTCGACAAACCGCAAGTGCCAGGCGAACAGCAGGCAGATCCTGATTTGTCAGGTGAAGAAGCAGTCATCACAGCCGGTGAATTCGATGAAGACGGCACACTCGACATCACATTCACAGAAGGCACAATCGATGAACTTCTTGAAAGCGGCAAGGATTTGACGGTTCAATTAGAACAAGCGAACTTCACGTTCACAGCGGCCAACCTTCAGCAATTGGCTGAAGCGGCAGGGGCAGAAATGACGCTTGCCCTGGCAGTCGATGACGCAGAGCAAGTCGATAAGCGCCCGGCACTCAGCGACCAGCTTGATATCGCTGTACTTGGAGCGGACGGCGAAGAACTCGGCTTGACACTCAGCGAACCGATGGAATTGAACTTCCTGACGAACCCCGATGTCAAAGTCCAGTTCGGCGCACGCCAGGATGACAAAGGCAAATGGAAAATCATGCAAGGTGACTTGAACGGAGAAACTTTCACGCTTGAAGTGAACGAATTCGGCAACTACACTGTCATCACGAACAAAGGACAACTGAAGAAAAGCAAAAAGTAACAAGGGAAAACTGCCGAAAACCCAGTATTTGCTGGGAATTCGGCAGTTTTTTAAATAGGAAGAACTAGAATTGCGCCTTGAAAGAAGAATTACTTGATTGTCTTATCATAAAATAGTGAAAATAATTGTCATGGTTTATGTTTTAAAAGGAAGAATATGCTAATATAAAATTTGTGTGATTTATGAAAATGCAAGGAGCTGTAAAATTTTATGGAGACTGAAAGACGTATCAGGCCGGAACTAGAAGGCATACGCACAATCGCTGCATTATTGGTTGCGATCTATCATATATGGTTTAATCGTGTATCAGGCGGAGTCGATGTATTTTTTGTCGTATCCGGATTTTTGATTACGACTTCATTGCTTTCGATGTACCGAAAAAATGGCCAGATTTTATACTTTTCCTATATTGTAAAACTATTAAAACGTTTATTGCCGACAGCTTGGTTAATCGGGATTACCGTCTTGATTGCAAGCCTGTACATATTGCCCCCATTTACGAAACAGCAGAACATCAATGAATTTCTAGCTTCCGTTTCCTACTTCCAGAATTGGCGGCTTGCGATGGATTCAGTGGATTATTTAGCACAGAACAATAGCGCTTCGCCGTTTCAGCATTTCTGGGCGCTGAGCATCCAGTTCCAGTTTTATCTGGTATGGCTTGTCGTCTTCTTTGTGGCCATCTCGGTGCTGAAGCTGATTTCAGGAAATAATATGAAACGCATGCTGACAGTATTGATTGCCGTGCTTGCCTTGGCATCATTCAGCTATTCGGTCTACTTGACCGCAGCCAATCAGCCAGTGGCCTATTACCATACATTCACTCGTGTATGGGAGTTTGGGATTGGCGGCTTGGTCGCATTGACAATCCACAAGCTTGTCGTCTCGAGCCGTGTAGCCTGGCTATTCGGCTGGATGGGCTTAATCGGGCTCATCAGCTGCGGGATCATCCTTCAAGTGTCAGAGCTATTCCCGGGCTATGCTGCGCTATGGCCGGTGCTTTCAGCCGTTCTGATCATCATCGCGGGGAATAATTCAACGAACTATTCAGCTTTCCAACTGCTTAGTTGGAAGCCGCTCGTCAAGTTCGGAAGCATTTCCTACGCCTTTTATTTATGGCATTGGCCATTACTGATTTTCTACTATGCGTTATTTGACGTCGACTCGGTTTCGCTCCAGGGCGGATTGGCGATTATCGCTGCAGCAACGATTTTTGCCTATTTCACGATTTACGGTTTCGAGTTGCCAATCCGGAAAATCCAGTTCCCGGTCTGGAAAACCGCCAGCATTATTGCGGTTTTCTCTGCCGTCATTTGGGTCTCGGCCATCGCTTATCAAGAAACTTACTTGGCGGGACCGCCCGTCAGTTCCGAGTTGCTCAGCGAAAGTTTCGAGACGCATCCCGGTGCCGTCACTTATTTGGAAGATGGCCGCCTAACGCCTCCTGCGGAGTTTGAGGAATCCTTCCTGCCGAGCTTAGACTTCGTGAAGCAGGATCGATCTGAAATATATGAAGATGGCTGCTTGTCCGGCAAGGGAACGACAGAAGCCGAGCCGTGTGAGTACGGGGCATTGACCGATTACAGCCATACGATCGCGTTGGTCGGCGGATCACATGCCGCCCATTGGCAGCCGATGCTTGCGGAACTAGCCGATGCCCACGATCTGAAAATTGTCACTTATTTAAAAGGCAATTGCCGATTTACGGAAGAGAGCAGAAAAGGTTTTGAAGAATGCGATGTCTGGTTCCAAAATGTAAAAGAGGCATTAATTTCTGAAAAACCTGATCTGATTTTCACGGTAGGGAATGTAGGGAGCTCGAAAGAAGATTTCGATGAAGTTTCGGATGGATTTGTTGAAGCTTGGAAGTTTTTCGAGCAGCACGAAGTTCCGCTATTCCTCGTGCGTGATACGCCTTGGTACGATCAAAACGTGTTGACGTGCTTAAGTGAAAATCCGGACAATCCGGAAAATTGTAAATCCGACCGTGAGGATATCATCCGTGACCCGAGTCCTTTAGAAGAAGTGGACTATATGCCGAAAACTACTAATACGATCGACCTGACCGATTATTTTTGTGACCAGGAATCCTGTTATTATGTCGTCGGAAACATCGTCACGCATTTTGACAGCAACCATCTGACAGCGACTTTTTCCAGAACATTTGCGCCGGTCTTCGAAAAGCCATTGCTAGAAGCATTGGAAGCTCAAGAAAAATAAGGGGTCGAAAGCTGCCTTGGCTGCTGCGAAAGCAGTGCGCCAAGGTAGCTTTTTTGATTCCGGACATTCAATGCCGAGCGTGCAATGGAACTACATTCCCTCTATTTCAGTGTCCTTTCCCGTTCCTTTTTCAATTATGGCTTGCTATAATGAATGCACATTAACGGAAGCGGGTTGAGACTATGGACAAACGGATGATGCACTGGCTGATGATTTTCTTGTCAGCGATGATCCTCGCGGCTTGCGGAGGGACAGATACAGAAGCACCGCCGGCAGCTGAAACCGAGCAGGCGGATTCACCGGTTGATACGGCCGCTCAGGAAAAAGCGGTGATGATCGCGAATGCGAAGACGCATGTCTACACAATCTATACCGATTTCGAGCAAGGATCCGGCTTTTTGTACAATGACCAAGGCGATATCTTGACGAATGCCCATGTGGTGCGCGATGCGACCTTTATTGCACTCGTCAATAGCGATGGCCAGGAGTTCGCAGGCAAAGTGATCGGCATATCGCTTGATGAAGATCTGGCGCTGGTCCGCGTCGAGGACCTCGCAGGAAAAGAACCGCTCGAGCAGGAAATGGAACCGGTCGATATCGGAACGTCGGTCATCGCAATCGGCAGCCCGGAGAACGCAGCGAACACTGCGACCGAAGGGGAAATTACCGATACCGGCGTCGATTTCTCGGAAATGTTCGTCTATACGGACCTCTATGAAATGAATGCCTTGATCAAGCAAGGCTCGAGCGGCGGGCCGCTTTTGGATGCAAGCACCGGCAAAGTGCTCGGCATCAAT
Source organism: Planococcus sp. A6 (assembly GCF_028823615.1). Lineage (GTDB taxonomy): Bacteria > Bacillota > Bacilli > Bacillales_A > Planococcaceae > Planococcus. The sequence goes on along the minus strand of NZ_JAPEHT010000031.1, from coordinate 6,400 downwards.
TCGGTCATGCTCGAAGACAATCCCGAAATCGGCTACGCGATCCCGCTGTACTTGAAAAAGGAAATGTTGGATAGTTGGGCGAATAATCCGGAACCGCTTCCCGAGTCGCAATTGGTCGAACCGTCGGTGAAGGATGCCTATTTTGACGAAGCGTTGCTGGAGAGTTTCATCGAAGCCTATTATGACTTGCTGCCGTATTCCATGAATGATGAGCAACTGAATTATTATTCTTCGTATTTAGTGCCGGGAAGCCAGGCAGTTGAAGAAGTCGACAGTGTTATACAAGAGTATTCAACAGAGGGCCGCGTGTATGATTCGGTCGTGCCGGAAGTAACTTCCGTCGAGATTGAAGAAGATGCCGCATATGTGGAAGCAGGCGCTGTGTTCAATTACCATGAAGCAAACGGAGAGACCGGAACGATCGACCACCGTCGCCGTTACACTGTGGTGATTGATGAGTACGGGGATTATCAGATTGAATACGTCGAAGAACGATAAAGGGCCTTCTGTTGAAGGCTCTTTTTTGAAATCAAGAAATTTTAATTGAACAGGCTTTGCGCTTTATCGGATGGCCATTAAAAAAATAGCCCTTGATGCGGCAAATTATATAGCAGAAAACACTCAACTCCTGAACTTTACTAGTTCTAAAGTGAAACTCAAAGAGGATGAGGGATGTTAATGAAAACCGCATAGATGGAACTGGAAACAATTTCAACCCTCAGATCTATGGTAAGTGGAGCAGCTGCTAGCGAAAAACTATGTCTCAGACAGAAGAAAGGGGAATGAACATGCCCAAGACCAAATGGTTTCGTTTCTTGCTCAGCACGCTTTTGATCTTTGCCATCATCAACTTGGCAGTGCGTGTGCCTTTTGTGTTTTATCCGGTCGGTGTTGCGTTTTCTACCTTGATGCCGATTATCATCATCGGCGGGATTCTGTTTTATATCTTTAGGCCAATCGTCAAGCTATTATCCAGGAAGATGCCCCGTGTCGTGGCCATTCTGGTGATTTTCGTCGTTTTCCTGGCGCTGCTCGTCGGCTTTTCCTTATGGATTGGCCCGCTGATTTTCCGGCAGATCCAATCCTTGATTGAAAACTTTCCGTCGATCGTAAGAGAAGTTCAAAATCAATCGGACAGGGCCTTATCTAGTCAATGGTGGAACTATATTCAAGAACAGGATTTTCTGCCTGGCTTGAATCCGGACGCCATAGCCGCGAATTTCCGGAACGCACTGACGGGCATCGGTTCGAATATCCTGAGTTTTACCGGTGTGCTAGTCAGCGCCTTAACTTCACTGGTCGTCGTGCCGTTTGTCCTGTTCTTTTTATTGAAAGACGGCGACAAATTGCCGGCTAGCTTCCTCAAATTATTGCCACAGGATTCACGGGCTGAAGGCGCCAAAATCCTTCATGATATGGACGAAAACCTCAGTGCCTATATCCAAGGGCAGGCGACTGTCAGTTTGTTCGTCGGGGTGCTGAGCTACATCACGTACCTGATACTTGGCGTGGATTATGCCATCATCTTGGCATTGGTTGCGACATTCACAAACGTGATCCCTTTTGTCGGCCCAATTATTGGAGCCGTCCCGGCGATCGTCGTGGCATTCTTCCAGGAACCAATCCTCGGCTTATGGGTGCTGATCGCCATTATTATCATCCAGCAAGTCGAAAGCAATCTCATCTCGCCCAATATCATGGGCAAGAAACTATCGGTGCATCCGGTAACCATCATTTTCCTGTTGTATATTGGGGGCAACCTAGCCGGCCTCATCGGCATGATTTTGGTCATTCCAACTTACGCTGTAGGAAAAGCAGTTGTCCAAAACCTCTACCGCCTTATCCGGCTGCGCTACCCGGCGATGCGCTAAGTGAAATATAGGCATTTCTTGATTGCTTTCGGCGATTAAGAGTTATTTTGTTATCACGACAAACCCGAAATCTTCTCTCGCCTAAACTTTTGTGCGAGCAACAAGGTCCAAAACAGATCAAAAGCAACTTGGCTCTAGGGCCAGGTTGCTTTTTACTGAAGTTAGAATTATATGGCTTGATGTATACTTGGAGAAAAGCTTCAATCAGAAATAGCCTGCAAAGAAGCTGGTTTATACGAAACGAGGGGAAATTATGGGGATGGACTATCGCTGGGAAGCTATTGATGCTCTTGAAGTAGAAGAAAAGTACGCAGAAGCATTAACGCTGATGGTCATCGAATGGGAAAAGCGTCCTGAAGATTTGAAAGTGGTCATCCGGTTAGGGTTTCTTTGTTGGTATTTAATCGTGGAAGCGGGTGTACTTGGAGATGATGGCTTGGATGCGCACGGCATCACGGAATGCGAAAAATTATTTTCTGAACTGGCTCATTTTGGACAGGTGACATTTCCGGATGATCGGGAATTTTTATGGACGTTTGGCTATATGATTTCACTATTTCCCGAGTTTTTTGATTTGTCCGCCCTGATAGCTGCTGGAAATTACGGAGAAGATCAATACGAACTCGGAGAAAAGATGATTGAAAGGTCATATACACTGCAACCTGAGGATAAAATTATCCAATTGATTTATCTTTACAATGGCCCTGCGCTGAGCAAATCACAAGAATACAGGGAATTATGTGAAGAGGTAGCGTTACAGTTGCCATTTAAATTCCAAGGCAAAGGTGAAATGCAGCAATATTTTAGAGAAGTCCTGAACCGGACAAATTTCGACTATGACTGAACCGGTCCTATATACGACCATGAACTCGCCAATCCAACTAAGCGATCAAATCAAAGTGGAAAAACTTTGCAAGGCACACTTACTTACACATTCTAAATTCCAATGAATTCTAAAAGTAGCCACGCGCTTAAGGGTGAAGCGAAGCCGGAAGATGATAACCTTCGCATACTCCACTAGATTGGGACATGAACGTACAACTGTGCTCCCGCATTTGTGGAAGCAGATGCGTCGCCAATGAATCGGCTCAACTGCCTTTCGCCAATTCATTGGCTTATTGCGAGAGGCCAACCCCAAGCATGCTGCGGACACCTTGTAGATGAAAGGGGCAAGCTAATTCCAATTAATCAATTGAACTCCTACTATCTTAATTTCAAAAAGTTTTGAATTCGCAAGCAAGCTATGGTATTCTATTGCCGACAATAAAAAAATATCGCTATTCCACTAGGGGAGCCATGTTGGCTGAGACGGACAAGAGTCCGGACCCTTTGAACCTGATCTGGATCATACCAGCGTAGGGAAGTGGGCGAATTGTGAGCATTTCTCCAATTTCTTCAGCTGACCTTTATCGCCGCTTCCTTACCTGGGAAGCGGTGTTTTATTTTGCCCAAAAAAGGAGAGAGCGACATGACATTTTGTAAAGAAGTTCGGTTGGAATGCGCAGATTTATGGGACGCCAGTTTTGAACACCCGTTTGTAAAAGGCATCGCGAAAGGCGATTTGCCGCTCGATGTCTTCAAATTTTACGTCATGCAAGACGCCTATTACCTGACCCATTTCGCGAAAGTGCAATCACTCGGCGCAGTGAAAGCGAAAGATTTGAAAACGACGCAATCATTTGCGCATCACGCAGAACAGACCTGTGCCGCGGAACTCGCGCTTCATGAATCGTTTATGGAATTGCTTGGAGTGACCGAGGAAGATTGGAAGCTATTCGAACCGTCTCCCCACGCCTATGCTTATGTTTCGCATATGTACCGCTCCGCAGAAGGCGACTTGGCAGACGTACTCGCGGCCTTGCTTCCGTGTTATTGGCTTTATTACGAAATTGGCGAACGTTTGAAGACGGCAACTCCGGAAGAACCGATTTTCCAAAAATGGATCGGCACATACGGTTCCGAATGGTTCGGGGAACTGGTGAATGAACAAATCGAACGGATGGACCGCTTAGCTGATGGCTTGCCGGAAGAGCGGCGCAAGGAATTGAAGACGCGCTTTATGAGAAGCAGCTATTATGAATGGCAGTTCTGGCAGCAAGCGTGGACAATGGAAACTTGGGAGCTTCCCGCGAAAAAGGAGAGTGTCCGCCATGCTTAGGGAATTGCGCGCACGAAAACCCTTGATTCATTGCATCACCAATCACGTCGTCTCGAACTTTCAGGCAAACGGCTTGCTCGCGCTCGGCGTCTCGCCGGTCATGGGCGACGAACAACAGGAAGTGGCCGAACTCACGGGACACGCCGATGCCTTATCGCTCAATATCGGCACGATCACGGAGCGCTCTTTTGAAAGCATGCTCATCGCGGGACGCTCTGCGATGAAAAAAGGCATCCCTATTGTGTTGGATCCGGTCGGTGCCGGGGCGACAGCTTATCGTTTGCAGGCCGTGAAACGATTGCTGACGGAACTCGATATCACGCTACTCCGTTGCAATGCTGGCGAACTCGCGGCCATCGCAGGAGCCGACTGGCAAGCGCGCGGCGTCGATGCGGGCGAAGGACAAGGCGATTTGGAAGCTATCGCTAAACAAGTTGCTGATGAATACCAAACAATTGTCGCGGTAACAGGCACAAGCGATTTAGTGACAGATGGTGACCGGACCGAGCACATCACAGGCGGAGACCCATTGATGGCGTCGGTTACTGGAATGGGTTGTTTGCTCAGTGCGGTGCTTGCGGCATTTTTAACGGACGAAGAATCTACCCCGCTTGATGCGCTTGCATATGGTTTGCAGATTTATGCGAATGCAGGAAGCCGTGCATCGAAAATCGCCTTGAACCCGGGAACTTTCCAAATGGCCTTTTTGGACGAGCTATCGAAACGACAGGAGGCGGCACTTTATGGACGCTAAAGCGCAAGTATTGACCATCGCCGGATCTGATTCAGGCGGTGGAGCGGGGATACAGGCGGATTTGAAAACCTTCCAGGAACTCGGCGCATTCGGCTGTTCTGCAGTAACGGCGGTGACTGCCCAAAACACGCAGGGCGTTCACGGTATTTACCCGATGGACCGGCAAGCGGTCAAAGAGCAGCTCGATGCGATCGGAACCGACTTTAACATCCGTGCGCTCAAGACCGGCATGCTGTTTGACGCCGGCATCATTGAAGAAACGGCTCAAGGCATCAAACGCTACGGCTGGGACAGGCTCGTCATCGACCCTGTGATGATCGCAAAAGGCGGTGCTTCCTTGTTGCAGCAAGAAGCGGTCGAAGCAATTAAAACCTTGCTCGTCCCGCTCGCTGCCATCATCACGCCGAACATCCCGGAAGCAGAAGTATTGAGCGGCATAGACATCACAGACGATGCCTCACGCAGAAATGCGGCGGAAGCGATTTTATCGCTCGGTGCCGAAGCGGTGGTCATCAAAGGTGGCCATAGCACTGACCCTGACGTTGCGGAAGACTTTTATCTAGATCAGCAAGGCACGGTAATCTTGCTGCGTTCGGAACGTCTTCAGACGGAGCAGACGCATGGCACGGGCTGCACGTTTTCAGCGGCATTGACAGCCGAACTCGGCAAAGGCAAACCAGTGGAAGAAGCCTTGTTCACCGCCAAGGAGTTTATCCAGGCAGCACTCGCGTATCCGCTTAACATCGGGTATGGCCATGGTCCGACGCATCATGCGGCGTACAAAGAATCTATCGAAAAGGAAGTGGTTCATCTTGTTCGGGAATCCAGCGATTTATTTTCTAATGGGTACGACAAACGCCGGTACTAAAGAGCCGCTCGCGTTGCTCGAAGAAGCGCTTCGAGGCGGCATCACCCATTTTCAACTACGCGAAAAAGGGCGCGGGGCATTAATGGGTGATGCGCTTGTGGAGTTCGCTACAGAATGCAAGAACTTGTGCCGCGAATACGGTGTTCCGCTGTTCATCAATGATGATGTCGAACTCGCCTGCACAATCGAAGCGGACGGCATCCATATTGGCCAGGACGATATGGACTGCGGACAAGTGAGAAAACAAATCGGCGCATCGATGGCTCTTGGCGTCTCGGTGCATTCAGTCAAAGAAGCGAATGAAGCGCTGACGTGCGGCGCCACGTATCTCGGCATGGGACCGGTATTTGGCACACGCACAAAAAGCGATGCGAAACCGCCGGCGGGTGTTGCTGAAATCATTAAAGTGAAAACCCAATATCCGCACGTGCCCGTCATTGGCATCGGCGGCATCGAACCGGGCAACGCCGAAATGGTCTGGCGGGCAGGCGTTTCGGGCATCGCCGTTATTTCCTCTATTGCAGGGGCAGAAGATGTCGCAGGACAAATCGAACGGTTTAAACAATCGATTCCGGGGAGGCGTGTCGGATGAACACGAAAAAACTCGTACTCATGGCGATGTTCGTCGCACTCGCCGTCGCTGGCTCCGCGTTCGTCTGGTTCCCAGCCGGCATCGCCCGCGCCTATCCGGTACAGCATGCCATCAATGTCATCGCAGCTGTCGTCTTCGGGCCAGGGCCTGCAGTCGT
>NZ_JAPEHT010000030.1 GCF_028823615.1 Planococcus sp. A6 | reverse complement strand
TTTTTTATCGTTGCTTAAAATAATCGTAAATGAATTGTGGCATGAACGATAGGATTCTCTCGTCCGGCATCAGTTTTGAATGATGCAAGCCGTAATCGGAGCCGGCCCCTGCCCAAAACATCAAAGACGGCAGCCGTTCGGTGAAGTAACCGAAATCCTCACCTGTCATGGCCGCTTTGCTGCGGACAGCTTGTATGTCCGGAACATCCTGTGCATAGCGCAAAAATGACTCAGCAAGCTGTTCATCATTGTCCACTTGGCGATAGTTCGCTCCGTAATCGATCGACACTTGGCATTCATAGCCTTCTTCAATCGACCGGCACAGCGATTCGACGCGTTTTTTTACGCTTTCCATCGACTCAGGCGTCAAGGTGCGGATTGTCCCTTCCAGGCGTGCCCGTTCAGCGATAATGTTCTGCACAGTGCCCGCAGACATTTTCCCGACCGTCAAAACGGCCGAATCCATCGGGTCGACATTGCGGCTGACGACTGTCTGCAATTGCATCAATAAAGCCGCTGCTGCCACAGCCATATCGCGCGTCTGATGCGGGTATGCGGCATGGCCGCCTTTGCCGTGCAAATCGATGAACAATTCCGATGTGTTGGCAAAGAGAAGACCAGGTTTAGTCGAGACAGTGCCGACCGGCAGTTCAGGTGCAATGTGCAAGGCAAAAAGTTCATCCGGCAAGAGATCCGGACGCTCTTTTTCAAGCCATGCCAAGAGCGGCTGTGCGCCGCCCGGCCCCTCTTCTGCAGGTTGGAACAAGATCACTGCATCGTTATCAAGCGGATGTTCAACCAACTGTTCCAGCAAGCCGAGCGCGACTGCCATATGGATATCGTGCCCACAGGCATGCATGAACCCTTCATGGCGTGAGGAAAACGGCAATGCGGTTTCTTCAAGGATCGGCAAACCGTCGATATCCGTGCGCCAACCGATTGTTTTCTCAGGCGACCTGCCCTTGACTTTGACCACGAGTCCTGTGCGCCATTCAACCAGCTCGATGCGGTCTGGGGCCATTTTGGAAATGATGTCTATTAAGTAACTTTGTGTTTTGAATTCCTGAAACCCGATTTCTGGAATTTCATGCAGTTCTCTCCTGATTTGAATAAGATCCATAGGAAGGCCTCTTACAGCTGGCGAAGTTCTTGCTTGATTTCCGTTTTCGAACGGGTTTTTTCATCCATTAGCTTCAACACACGTGCTGGCGTGCCGCCGACAACTGCGTTTTCAGGCACATCTTCGATGACGACAGCGCCTGCTGCGACGACGGAGCCTTTGCCGATGCGGACGCCTTCCAATACGACTGCGTTCGCGCCGATCATGACATCGTCCTCAACGATTACCGGTGTAGCAGATGCAGGCTCGATTACGCCAGCAAGTACAGCGCCAGCACCGATATGGCAGTTTTTCCCGACTGTCGCGCGGCCGCCCATGATGACGCCCATGTCGATCATCGTGCCATCGCCGATGACAGAACCGATATTGATGACAGCGCCCATCATGATGATGCAGTTGCTGCCGATTTCTACGTTCTCGCGGATAAACGCACCTGGTTCGATGCGCGAATTGATGTTTTTCAAGTCAAGCATCGGGATCGCTGAGTTTCTGCGATCGTTTTCCACTACAGAATCTTCGATGACGGAGGCATGCTGTTCAAGTGCTTTTTCCACTTCAGCCCATTCGCCGAATACTGTTGCATGATTGCCTTCTCCGAATACTTTCGAGCCTTCGCCAAAATTAAGCGCAGCTACGCCATCACCTTTGACATATACTTTTACAGGCGTCGATTTCTTCGCATTCTGTATGTACGAAATAATTTGATTTGCATCCATTTGTTCCATTGATTAAAACCTCTTTCTCTCGTGTAATGGTGTTATTATATCTGATTCAGTATAATAATACATCCTTTAGCTTAACAGAGTGGCATGTTTTTTGACAATATCGACAAATGCCTCGACCTGCCTTAACTGGAAAGACGATTCATAGCCGATCAGCCATGTATCCCGTGTCAACTCCAGTTCCTGTTCACTATTCGTCAGCGGCATCGTGTGGACATCCTCTGCGCCTGTCAAGGTAATCGAGGGCAAAATCGCATAGCCGATGCCGTTGACGGCCATCTGCTTACAGGTCTCAATCTGGTCCACCGTGATTTGGCGCTTCGGGTTGGAAGCGAAATGCTTTTGCCACCATTGCTGAATTTCCTCGTAATAGGTCGAATCGCTTTTAAATTGAATAAACGGCCGTTCAGTTTTCATCACTTCTTCCAGCGAACTGATTTCTTTGTCGACCAAGTACAAAGTATCTTTAAACAAATGAATTTTTGGGCCTTTCCAGTCGGTCTGTCCCCGGACGATGCCGATATGGGCTTCACCGTCGTACAAAGCACGGACAATTTCAGAGCTCCAACCGGTGATCAATTGCACTTTCGCTTCCGGATACAGGGTAATGAAATCTTTCAACACTTTTGGAAGCCAGTTCTGGCCGATGATCGACGCACAGGCGATTTTCAAGGTGCCATGCACTTTTTCGCTTAAGGTATGCAGCTGTTCGAAAATCTCTTCTCGGCGTATTACCGCTTCCTTTGCGTACTGAATGACCAATTCACCGGCTGGAGTCGGCGTCAGCCCTTTTTGTGAGCGCACGAACAATTGCTGGCCCCACTCCTTTTCAATCGATTGCAGCCGCTGGGACAAGGCAGGCTGCGACAAGAAAAGCCGCTCTGCCGCTTTTCGCATATTGCCTTCTTCAGCGAGTACTTTAATGATCATTTCTTCATTTGACATCCGGTTTCACTCCTTTCAATCCGCGCAATCCGAAAATCAGCAGGAAACTGACCAAAGCGCAGAGAAATGCAATGCTGTAAACATTGCGCAGCCCGAAAGCCAAGGCTTCCTGCAACACCAGCTTATCCGCTTCCGGCAACTGCACGCGGCTATCGATGCTTAAAATCGAGTTGACGGATTCCAGCGATAAATTGCTTGAATCGTCCAGCCGGTTCAATAGTGAGCTGTTCAATATGCTGCCAAGAAGCGCTACGCCGATCGTGCTGCCCAGGTTGCGCATGAACATATTAGAAGCTGTTGCCGCTCCCCGCTTGTCATATGACACGGCGGATTGGATCGAGACGATAAAGGCGGTGCTGGTCAATCCCATCCCGACACCGACGAAGAAACTCGACATCCCTGCCCATAGCGGACCGAACCCCGGCTGCATCGTTACAAACAATGCCGTTCCGATAAGTAGGAAAGAGCCGCCAAGAAGCGAGGTACGGAAATAGCCGATGCTGATCAAGAGCCTTCCTGATAGGACAGAAGCGATCGGCCATCCGATCGACATTGTCGTCAACGTGAAGCCGGCAATGGCTGCTGGCTGTTCCATGACGCCAGTCACATAAGCCGGCAGATAGCTGGAAATGCCGATCAATATAATCCCTGTCGCGAGCGAAACCAAATTCGCATAGAGAATCGCGCGGTTTTGCCATATTTCAAACGGCATCATCGGATCACTCGACGCGCGTTCTGCTTTGACAAACCAGAACATGAACAAAGCGCCGATAATGGCAAGATAATAAGAAGGAGCTGACAGCCAGCCAAAAGACACGCCCCCTTCGATAAGCAGATACAAGACGCTGCTAAGTGCGATCGTCAAACACAAGGCACCCCTGTAATCGACTTTCGCCCGCTCTATGCGCACCGGTTCTTTCAAATAAACTAAGATGCCGAGCAGCGACAAGATCCCCAGCGGCAAGTTGACCCAGAATACGTATTGCCAGCCGATGGTCGCTACCAACACACCGCCGATGGCAGGGCCGGCGATAGCCGAGATGCCCCAAACGCTGGACAAATATCCTTGGATCTTCGCCCGTTCTTCAGGAGAATAAATATCCCCTACGATCGTCGACGCGATTGGCATGATAGCCCCCGCTCCCGCCCCTTGGATAAAGCGGAAAGCGATTAATTGCTCCATCGAATCCGCTAAACCGCATAACAAGGAACCAATTAAAAACAGCAGCATGCCGAAAGTGAAAACCGCTTTCCTGCCGAGGAGATCAGCTAATTTCCCGTATAACAGCACCGTCACCGTGCTCATCAGCAAATAAGCGGAAAATACCCAACTGTATTTCGAAAACCCGCCGAGGTCTGCAGCAATGCTCGGCATCGCGGTCGAGACAATGGTCGCCTCAACTGCAGAAACGAACATCGCCAGCATGACCGCAATCAAGATGAGCGGGCGTTTCGTTTGTTCCATAGTGATCCCTTCTTTCAACCAGCAGAAAAAAAGGCCTCAATGGATGAGACCTTTTTCAGGGTAATTATCGTTTGAACTGGTAAAGTTGTTTTTTCAATTGCTTCAAGACAATCCGTCTTGTCAAAATCCCCATGAACATTCCATCGTCATCCACTACACAAAGGAAATTCTGGTCGATCACCAGATCCAAAGCTCTTTGGAAGCGGTCATTCAAATGGATCAGCGGCAGGTCGGTCTGCATAATCTCTTCGACTCGAATATCGCCAAGTTTCTCATACTCTATATGGTCCATTCCAAGAATGGCGTCTGTGATGCGCTGGGCATTAATCAAGCCGTGAAACCGGTACTTCGCATCCAAAACCGGGATGGCTGAATAGCCGGTCTTCGTCAAAACCAATAAAGCATGCTCGGCACTATTGCCGATTTGGACATGTGCTACTTTTTCGGACGAGATGACAAATTCTTCGATCGGGGTTTCAAGAAAATCTTTGCTCGGTAATGAAATCATGTGCTCTACTCCTTTTGCATCGCATGGTCTGATGCCGAAACACTTCGATTACATCATAACATAACACGATTCCCGAAACTATTTAATTGGGTGTTTTGGCTTAAAAAGGGAATTTATTCAACCACTGTCCACCGTCTAAGGTCACGATTTCCCCATTCATATAAGCCGCTTTCTCTGACATGATGAACGCTGCCAGATCTGCTACTTCTTCCGGTTTTCCAAGCCGGCCTAAAGGAACAGATTTCAAGGTCCGCTGCATCGCTTCTTGAGATTCGAAAAGTTTATCTGCGCCCCCAGTGCGTTCGATCGGGCCAGGAGCGATCCCGTTGACACGGATGCCGTATTGCGTGCCCCATTCAACTGCGAGGGTCAGCGACATGACGCCCGCTTTAGCGGCGGCGGAATGAGCGACGCCGGCTCCGGCATTCCAGGCATACGTTGCCAGCATATTAAGTATATTCCCCTTTGTGCCATTTTCAATCCAATAATTGCCGACGGCATGAGAACAAAAGAAAGTCCCATTCAAGACGATATCAATAACAGAGCGCCATCCATTCGGTGATAATTTTTCTGCATGGACGATGAAATTCCCCGCCGCGTTATTAACAAGGCCATCGATCCGACTGAATTTCTCATGCGCGAAATTGACCATCGCCTTGGCATGTTCAGGTTCACGCACGTCCATCTGGAACGCTTCCGCCTGTCCCCGCAGCCCGGACAATTTCGTCAATGACTCATTCAATTTTTCCATATCCCGCCCTGTAATGATGACGTTTGCTCCTTCAGAGGCAAATTTTTCTGCCATATGAAAGCCCATCCCACTGGAGCCTCCGGTCACGATTATTGTTTGTTCACTCAACATCTCAACATCCCCTTTTTTTGGATCATTTCCTGCAGTTCGGCACTGGATTCGGTTTATGTACAGTGACTGAAAATTTTGATATGATGAACAAAGACTGATCAATCCACTATTGCGAAAGGAATGAGCCCATGTCCCAAACGACGAAAGATTCGGAAATCGCACAAGCTATTTTCACTGTCAACCGCCACGCTAAGACTGCTCCAGACAATCAATTTCTGTATGCATTAAAAAAGCAAGCATTGAATCTGATGATTCAACAAAAACGGGCACAAAAACTGGGCCTGCACTTCAGTAAAAACCCCCGAAAAAGCCAACAACAATCATCTGTCCTCGTGAAATGCGGCAATTATTATTTCCACATGCTCCCCAAAAAGGAAGATTTCCATTCGCTTGAGCATTTTGGAGACTTGGATGAATCCTATCGCAACCCACCGAGCCGCATGAACTTGAAACATGCAAAAGAATTGCTTCAAAATTACACCGGGCTGGAGGCGCCGGATAAAAAGCCCGCTATCTCGGCTTTTTCCAAACGCTACGAACCGAAAGAAATGAATCGTTTCTATTCACCGAAAAAATCTTATTTTGATTGAGCCGGCCGGCGGTCCTGTACTGCCGGTTTTTTTGTGCTTATTTTTCCGCAAAATCGAAATGGCGGATCAATGCTTGGGTGCCTAGATCCCCATCTCCTGCACGTTCCAATTCCTCATAAATCCCGAGTGATAATTTCAGCCCTGGAAGGTCCAGGCCCCATCGCTCGGATTCCTCTACCGCTATTTTCATATCCTTGATGAAATGCTTGATGTAAAATCCTGGACGGAAATCGCCTTCGATCATTTTCGGGGCTAAATTCGACAATGACCAAGATCCGGCTGCACCAGCTGAAATGGAGCGCAATACGTTCTCGGGATCGAGCCCTGCTTTTTTCGCGTATATAAGAGATTCACAGACACCCAGCATATTATTGGCGATATTGATCTGGTTGCACATCTTTGTATGCTGTCCCGAACCCGCAGGCCCTTGCAAAATGATATTGCCCGCAAACAAACGAAACAGCGGAAGCAAGCGATTGAAAACCTCTTCTTCGCCGCCGACCATGACAGACAGCACTGCATTCTTGGCTCCTATGTCCCCTCCAGAGACTGGCGCATCCAGGGCATGCAAGCCTTTAGCGCGTGCAGCGTCTGCAATTTCCTGCGCTAGCTTTGGCTGGGAAGTAGTCAAGTCGATGAGCACCGTTCCTTCGACGGCATTTGCCAACAAGCCGTTTTCCCCGAAATAGATTTCTTGCACGTCCGATGGGTAACCGACCATCGTAAAGATCACTTCCGCATCTGCCGCTAGTTCCTTCGGATTGTTTTTCCAAGATGCGCCTTGTTCGAGTAAATCCTCAGCTTTCTTGGCCGTTCTCGTAAATACGGAAAGTTCATGGCCGCCCTCCAGCAAATGGCGTCCAATGCTATTGCCCATGACCCCGGTACCGATAAATCCAATTTTCATTTGATTGCCTCCTTTATATTCCCATAATAGCAAAAATCATCAGTCTATTCACTCTTCTTTTTTGGCATAAAAAAAAGGCCGGTCCATAAAGGGCCGACCACAAAAGGGGGAAATGAGAATGTTGCTGTGTTCAAGTATACTATGCCCCCTCCAAACATAGGATAAACCTTTTTCTCAAAAAAATTTTCATTACGTGATTTTCCGGCGCCGCCTCATCATGCTGCAACTTTATTTGGACGGTTCTACCGTATATTCATATTGCGTCTTGCCGTGATGGAATGCCGTCCCCCGAAAATGTTTAAAGTCTTCCCGTTCAGTCAATATCTTGCGGAACTCAAGAAATTCGTCTTTTGGAATATCCAGCGTGTCGATCTCGCCATTTTTCAATCGCTCCAGTTCGTTCGCATAATCAGTCATGAAATGTTCTCCTTTCCTTTCGTGTTGTTAAAATCCTTCTGTTATAATACTATACGGACGAAACCATACCCGTCCAGCCACATTGCGCTTTGCCCCCAATCCGGGCAGCCTTTGTTGATTTTAGGAGGATTTTTCTATGCTTACTCTATTAAAGCGCCATACGCTTATTTGGCTATTGCCGCTTTCGCTTTATTTGTACCATCTAGCTTTCGAAAATACAGCCATCTTCTGGTATATGTATACATTTGCCATTTTGGTACTGATGTCGATTACACTTATCAATTACGCTGTATTCGATGAATTGAAAACCTGGAAATCGCTAGTGTATGGTACCTTGTTCGGGGGGATGATTTATGCCTTCTTGGCGTTCGGTTATCTGTTCTTAGATATCCTTCCGCTTAATGTGGAAGGCCCCGTCACTGCCATGCAAACCCTGTTCGCCCCTACAAGCATCTGGCATTACCTATTATTGATGTTTGTCATCGTTCCAGGAGAAGAACTTTTTTGGCGAGGCTATATCCAACAGCAATTGAAAAAATACATGAAACTGCCGTTCGCCATTTTAGGTTCATCCCTCTTATTCGGCATCGCGCTTGCCTTCAGCGGCTTTTGGCCAAGTATTGTGGCAGGCATTGTGGCAGGTGCATTACTCGGCATCCTGTATGAATGGAAACGCAGCATGCCGCTGCTAATCATCACTCATTTGATGGTCTTGGTCCTCCTGTTCATTATCATGCCACTGCCGATTTAAAATGGTCGGTGATTTCATAACCCGGCGCCTATCGAATAGTTTGAAACATTCCCTCCTTCTGCCCGTCTAATTGGGAAATTGGAAGGAGGAATTCAAATTATGAAAAAGAATGCCTTATTCATTCCAGCTATCCTCACCGCCGGGATTCTGCTTGCAGGCTGCGGAACTGCAGACCTTGCAGGAGAAGAGCCTGAGACGGAACCAACCGAGACAACTGAGGAAGAAAGCAGCGACACGACACAAGACATGGAAACGCCTGAAGAAGCACCTGAAGAGACTGAAGCTAGTTCCGGCAACGAACATAGCGAAACTCCTGAAGGCGAGCTGATGATGAGTGATAACCAGGCTTATCAGCTTTATGTGCTGGATGGCTACGAGTTCATTGCAGAAGAACCGAACCGCGACGTCATCTTCCTGCAGGAAAACGATGCCGTCTTCATGCGTGTTGAAACTTATTATCCGAGTGATATCGATTTCGATGAGCTGGTTAGCAATACACAAGATACTGTCCAGGCCTCCAACCCTGATGCTGAACTGGCTGAGTTTACAGACTATGATAGCTCCGCATTCAGCAATTCAGCCGCCTATGAAGTGGAAACGGCTGAAGGCCACGTAACCGGAATCGCCTTCGAATCCGATAATATCGTGGTTCGTGTGACGATCTTCGACCATAGCACCGTCGAAGCGAGGGACGATTTCATCCAAATGGCCCAAACGATCGAACGTGTGCAGAAATAAAAAAAGATCCTCCCAAGCGGAGGATCTTTTTTCAATAGGACAAGTCTTTGATCGACAAGCCGATTTTCTTCATCAATTCGATGGCCTGCTCTTTTTCTTCCGATGATAAAGCAGCCGTCAGCTCGTGAAGCTTTTGCTCGTGTGCCGGGAAGATGTCCGCCATGAATGTCTTGCCTTCTTCCGTAATTTCCGCATAAGTGATGCGGCGGTCTGTCGGGCAATTGACGCGCGTGATAAACCCGCGTTTTTCCAGCTTGTCGATGACATAAGTAATCGATCCGCTGGCCAGCAGGATTTTCCCGCCGATTTTCTGCAGCGGCTGGCGCCCTTTATGGTAGAGTAGCTCCAACACTGCAAATTCTGTCGGATTGACGCCATTCTCCTGGAAAAATTGATTGGTTTGTTCCGAAATCGCTTTATGCGCACGGGACAAAACGATAAACAGTTTCAATGACTGCTTGATGTCTTCATTCATTTTCGTTCACTCATTTCCGCTATGATTACTCGATTACTTCAATTATATCCCTTTAACGGCCGAATAGCACGCTAAGCCGACTTAGCCGATGATGACACGTTCTTTCGGATAATGGAATTTCGTCGGGTCTGTCTTGCCGCCGATCGTGAACAGGAAGGAAATCAAGCCGACCCGCCCGATGAACATCAGGACCATGACGATCACTTTGCCGATTGAGGATAATTCACTCGTCAGCCCGAGCGACATACCGCACGTACCGAACGCTGAAGTGATCTCAAAGAGAATCTCCACAATGGATGCGTTCGGTTCGGTGATGATCAAAAGCATCGTCGCAACAATGACCATTGTGCCGGCAAGGAACAAAACGGCAAATGATCGGAATACGTCGATCAATTCAATTTCACGGTTGAAGATCTGAATCGTGTTCTTGCCTCTCGCAAAATTGATCAAAAACAGGATGGCAATCGCGAAAGTGGTCGTCCGGATACCGCCCCCCGCTGAACTTGGCGAGGCCCCGATGAACATGAGCGCGCTCATGAACACATTGGTCGCGTCACTGAACTGCGTAATGTCAATGGTGACCAAGCCGCCGGAGCGGGATGACACCGAATGGAACAGCGCCCCGAAAAAGGTCTGGTGCCAAGACATTCCTTTGAACGCATTGACCGACTCCAAGATCAAGATGCCGACCGTCCCGACAACAAGAAGCATCCCGAAAATGCTTGTCGTAATTTTAGTGAACAACGAAAATCGAAAATTCTTCGTCTCATTCGACAAAAACTCCTTCAATTCGATCAGCACGGGAAACCCGATCGCCCCAAGGATGATCAACAGCATATTAACGATCTGGACGAAATAGTCGTCGACGTAAGGCTGCAGGGAGGCTCCGGTGATGTCGAATCCACCGTTGGTCGTGGCTGTGATTGACCCGAAGACGCCGTGCAATAGAGCTTCACTAAAAGTATAGAAGTATTGCGTGAAATAGACGGTCAAGATCAATGCACCGATTGCTTCGATCAGCAACAGGATCTTGACGATTTCGGTGATCAATTTGACAACGCCCGACATGCTCGATTGGTTGTGGTCGACCATGATCAATTGGCGCTCACGGAGCCCGATCCGTTTACCGAGCAGGATCCAGAAAAACGTCCCGATCGACATAATGCCGATACCCCCGAATTGAAGGATGACCATTAATACGATGATGCCGAACACCGATAAGGTTTGCGAAACATCAATGACCGTCAGGCCGGTGACACTGACTGCGCTGACAGCAGTGAATAAAGTGTCGATATAGGTCATGCTTACTCCAGGCTGCAGGACTCCTGGAAGCCGCAGGAGCAAAAAGGAAAAAGCAATCGCTACGAAATAATACGCCACGATTGCCTGTGCAGGTGTAAGATTTCGGACACGTTGAAATGATTTATTCATAGGCGTAAAATTCCCTTCCGCAACTGACTCTCTTCCCATTCTATGTAAAGTACAGTGAAAAGAAAAGGGCTTTTTTGTAAAGCACCATCCGTTGTAACTATTCCACTGGAAAAGAGCCGCTTTTCCTGTCTTATTTTTTAATGCCACAAAATAAGCGCTTATTCTTTTAGGCTGCTCCGCTGAATGCGGACCTGAAGGAATAAGCGCTATTCGCAGAAAAGCATCATTGGTTCTTCTTATCTTGCTCAACTTGCTTTTCAGCTTTAGGGGGTTTCTTTTCTTCAGCTTTAGGAGTTTTCTTTTCTTCAGCTTTGGGTGAATCCGAAGCATCCTTTTTCTTCACAGGAGGTTTAGACTGTTCAGCTTTCAAGTCCTTCGGTTCTGCTGTCTTTGCCCCATTCGCTTTGGAGGAATTGCCGCTATTGTTGCTGTTGCTGTTGCTGTTGGAATTGCCGTTTTTGCTATTCTTTTCTTCCGGCTTGTTATCGACAGGACTGCCTTTGCCTTTATTATCTTTTGGCGGCTGTTTGGCTTTGTTGTTCCCCGAAGTAGGATTTTCTTTTTTCGGTTTTGGTTTAGCTTTTGAGTTCCCGGAGTTATTGTCTTTGCCAGCGTTCGGATTTTTCGGTTTGGCAGGTTCGGGCTTTTCTGGCTTTTTCGGTTGTTTTTGTGCTGCTGGAGCTTTTGAGGCAGGTTCTTTTGGTTTGTTATTCGTTTTCTTTTCTGGGACAGGCTTTGCCTGAGTGTCCGGCTTCTGCGTTTTTTCCGCTTTATTATTGCCTGAAGATGAAGGTTCATTTTTCGGTTGAGCCTCTGGAATAGCAGGATCTTCAGCTTTGGAAGGAGCTGTTCGGCTATTTGGGGCTTGTTTTTCCTGTGCATCTTTATTTTGCGCAGGCTGCACATCACTCTCTTGTTCATGCGGAGATGTAAAGGTTCGATCTTTTTCGATCAGCTTCGCGACTGGCACTTGTTGTTCTTTCGCCTCGCGCCATTGCTTTTTATTCGCTTCTTTCAAATGGACGCGCAAGTTTTTATTACTGCCGGCAAACAATGCCGCCAATGCAATTTTCTCCACATTGTTCGTAGCATCCGTTTCCTCGTCTCCTTGCACAGTAGTAATCGTTACATGCTCCGTGTCTTCATCCACGGATAAGGCGAGCACGTTTTCTAAAACTACTTCGAGTTCCTTGTTCTCCCAGTCTGCCAGTTTGGCAATTAATTGTTTGCCGTCATCATTGAGTTCCCTTAGCGAGATAACATGCCATTCATCGTCTACGCCGAGTTCGATGGCCGGGTTTGATTCGACTTGCACGTATCCATAGGCTTCTTCAGCAGGAAGCATCCATGTGGAAATCAGCAAAAACAGTGCTGCAACCGATGCAATGAGCGGCAAGGCAACCGGCTTGAAGCGTCGCTTTTTCAAGGTATTATCTACGGTTTCAAAATATGCCTCTTCCCCCACTAGAGTGCCCTCTGTCGGCTTGCCAGTTACAAAGCTGCCATCTGCAAGCATGTAGACAGAACGGTCTCCATCAAGTTCCATACATATGCCTTTTTGCATTCGCATCAGTTCAACCGCTCCTTTAAATAATCTTTTAAGTAATACAACTCACTCGTCATCAATAACGCCATTGCAATTATGTATTTCCGGTTTCTCTCGATAGTTTTTCTTGAGACCTGGACAAGTTCCTCGATATCCTTGACCGGAAGTTTTTTCTTATCGAGCAAGAATTGTTTGTATTCATCGGTTTCCGCCACCAATTGAGCAATTTGTATTGCATTTCTCCTTGCATCTTCGTGCACGGGAGAAACTTTGGCAATCATCCGGAAAGACAGGCCGAACTCTGAGAGCATCTCCTCGAACTGCAAAATCTCTTCACGCCGTTTGGCTATTTGCTCCTGCTCCGTATGCAAAACCGTTGATGCCCGGTCGCCGATATAGTTATGATGGTCTTCATTCGGCGAAGCTGTGAAATCGTGGCTGAATTCCAAGCGTTTGCTTTCTTTCCGGATATGGTCGATCACTCTACGCCTGATGACCATATGCGCGAAAGTCAAAAACGAAGCGTCATGTCCCGTACGATATTGGCGTATCGCTTCATGAAATGCCAAGAGCGCAATGCTGAATTCATCCTGATTATCATCGATGAATCTTTTGCATACTTGTGCAGCGGTTTTTTTCACAAACGGGATATGAGAAGAAATCAATTGTTCTTCCGCCTCTTCATCGCCTTGTTGTGCAAGCTTCACCAATGTTTCTGGGGGCATTTCTGCTCCATATCCAAACAAACCGCCCAAAGCAGTCAATAGCATGCAACTCACCTCATTTCAATTCCATTTTCTCTATTGTAGCTTTCAGTCCAGGAATTTGGAAGATTGAGGGGGGCTGCTACGTATTACATTCGTGTGACAGCGATTGTTTGTGTCCGTTACTAATGAAGGAATGCATAAAAATAGCCCTGCGGAGAAAATGCTCCGCAAGGCTATTCGACCAATCTTTATTCAATTAAGCGTTTTGCTGCTTATTCTTTTTAAGGCCTGTAAATACTCCAGTCAATACGATGCCTAAAAGCACAAGCCAGAAAGTGATTGTCCACGGCGTCGAGTGTGGAAAATCATGAGGCAAGACACCAAGTTTGTCGTGGGATAAAGTCAAAACGACCAATTTGACCCCTACCCAGCCGACCACGACGAATGCCGCCGTTTCAAGCTGCGGGTATTTTTCCAATAGCCGGACGAATTTATGGGCCGCAAAACGCATGATGATTACACCGATCAACCCACCTGCAAGCATGACGCCAAACTGTCCGCCATTGATGCCGCCGATGTCAAAATCGCCAAGATGCGGCAATGTTACCGCGAGTGCAACGGCCGCGAGCATTGAGTCGATGGCAAAGGCGATATCTGCCAGTTCCACTTTCAAGACGGTCATCCAAAAACCCGAACCTTTTGTCGTTTCGGGTTCTATTGTATGTTCTTTGCCTTTGCGCTGGTCGTATATGTGCTTGACCGCGATAAACAGCAGATAGGCAGCTCCAAGTGCCTGGATCTGCCAAATGTTCACTAGGAAAGTAATCATGAACAAAGCAGCGAAACGGAAGATAAAAGCACCTGCCAAACCGTAGAACAAGGCCTTTTTCTGTTGGGGTTTCGGCAAATGCTTGACCATGACGGCCATGACCACCGCATTATCGGCAGCGAGCAAACCTTCCAGCCCGATGAGCACAAGCAGCACCCATGCATATTCCAATAAGATAGTATCCATAATTTCCCTCCTTTTTTTTCCCGACAAAAAAGACCCATGCCTAATAAAAGGTAAAGGTCTTGCTAAGCGTCGTAATGTGCCGCTATCACAACCGATGGCCAGAAGCCACGTCTTGACGACTGTGAAATAGGTTTCCCTATAGCTACTCCCCTTTGTCGAGAGTTCGAATTATTGGTCTGTAGATGTATTATAGCACTAGTACGGAAAGTGTAAACAATTAGGCGATCGTCACGTGGTATTTGCGGTCTTCTTTATGTTCGTTGTAGAACTCCACCATTGCCGGAATCGTTTCCAGAAAATCTGCCGGGCGGATGCCGCTTCCTTCCAATAAGGACTGGGCGTTTCGCGTATCGAATTGCGCTTGCCAGTCCATATAATCCAAAGTCTCCGCTTCGACACCGAGATATTTGCGGATCGCCGGCGCCTTCATCGATATAGCCGCAAGTTTTTTCGGGATCCTTCCTTTCGGATAACGCCCGGTCATTTCATGGACCATTGCCCGGTACACTTCCTCTACAGGATGAGGATTGGGGTCGGTTAAATGAACCGTCGCAGACTCGGCCTTTTTAAGTTCGCTCAAATACACGGTGGCATCCAAGATGTAATCGACAGGCACGACGTTAATGACTGTGTTCGAGTGTCCGATGTATGGAATGGCAGGTAAATGCCTCATCCGGTCGATCATATTCAAAAAGAAATAGGGACCATCGAATTTAGAGGTTTCGCCACTTGCGGAATGCCCCCTGACAATTCCTGGACGGATGATGGTCGTCGGTACTTCCTTTTTCAATTGTTCAACGAGAAGTTCTGCTTCAAATTTGGTTTCTTCGTAATGGTTTTTAAATGATTCCGGACGGATGAGTTCACTTTCGAGCAACAGTCCCTCACGCTTTCCAGCGATATACGCCGTGCTGAAATACATATATACGTTTTGAGTGCCTAGGATGTTGACTTTTTTCGCAATATCTTCTGGCACTGCCAAATCATAAATTGCCGCCAAATGCCAAAAGACGAGTTGCTGTTTTCCAAGCCAGGACCGGTCTTCTCGTGAAAGCGCCAGGCCTTCTACCGTGATATCTCCCGGCAGCAACCGGATCGGCCCGCAGCCTGTCTTTCCCTCAATGCTGATTGCCTGCTTTTGCGCTTTCTCCATTTCACTGGGCAGAACGATTGCCGCCAAGCCCCACCCTTTTTGGGCACATGCTTCCATCAAACGCGTTGCAATAAACCCCGGAAACCCGGTAAACACCATCATCTTCATCCAATCACACCCCTTTTCTGTATTCTACTAAAAAATGGATAGCTGTGCCCATAAAACTTATGCAAAAAAAACCTGTGCAGAATCATCTGCACAGGATTGGTTATTCTCCGGTTTTTGCTTGTTTTCTCTTCTTGCTGTTCATGAACCGTGTTTCCCGGTCAAATAAACTATAGACCACCGGCACCACATATAAGGACAAGAAAGTCGAACTGATTAATCCGCCGATGACAGCAATTCCCATCGGCTGGTTGATTTCCGTACCTTCACCGATGCCAATGGCTAACGGCAAGAGGCCTAGAATCGTCGTCAAGGCCGTCATCAAGATCGGCCTTCTGCGGTCGTGTACTGCCGTTACAATCGCATCAAAGGAACCTAATCCGTCCGCTTTGCGCTGATTGATGTAATCGACGAGCACGATTCCGTTATTGACGACAATCCCGACGAGCACCAGCACGCCGATAACAGCGGTAATGCTGATCGGTGTTTGTGTCACGAATAGCGCGATAGAGACCCCGATGACCATCAATGGCACCGTGAACATGATGACCAATGGGTATTTGAACGATTCAAACTGTGCTGCCATGACGATGTAGACGAGGACAATTGCCAATACGACCGCGAGCAGCATATCATCGATCGCATCGTCGAACAGCTCTCGATCTCCTCCGAACGAGACTTCCGTCTGTTCCGACAAATTAAGATCCGCTATAGCTGTGTCGACAGCAGTCGACATATCGCCCAAAGTCTGGTCGGATGGATACTGCAGTGTAAAGGATACACTTTCCGCTTGGTCAACGCGGCTGATCGAAACAGGACCTTGTGCGACTTCGATGTCCGCCAGTTCCTGCAATTCGACGAATGCACCGGATGG
The DNA here is from genome assembly GCF_028823615.1 of Planococcus sp. A6. Taxonomy (GTDB): domain Bacteria; phylum Bacillota; class Bacilli; order Bacillales_A; family Planococcaceae; genus Planococcus. The sequence goes on along the minus strand of NZ_JAPEHT010000030.1, from coordinate 14,629 downwards.
CGTGCGAAGCGTCAATTCACGCAAGCTGTCTACACTGTTGCGCTGTTCTTCGTCATAGGAGACGAACACGCTGAGCACTTCATCCTGTTCATCGATGACTTGTGTGGCGAGCACGCCGCGGGTAATATTATTGACCGTCTGAGCAATTTGTGCCGGCGCCAGGTTGTTTTCAGTCGCCGCTTCCCGGTCGATTGTCATCTGGATTTCATCGATGGTCTCCTGACGGTCATTCGTCAATTCGATAACATTCGGCAGACTCGACAACTCTTCATCGATTGCTGCCACAGCTTCATCTAAGCGCTGCTTGTCTGTATCGGTGACAGTAAAGCTTAATGTATTCGGCGTAGAGCCGGCAGCCGTCTGGAGATTGAAGCTGACGAGCGCATCGTCGCCGATTTTCTCCAGCACCTGCGGCTGTACATCATCGACAAATTCAAAGACCGAACGATCGCGTTCATCCAGCGGCAATAATTTCACGTAAATTTCTGCCGTATTGGATTCTGCACTGCCCTGCGCCTGTCCTTGCTGGGTCGTACCGATTAAGCTGACATACACATCAACGTCTTCTTGAGCCTTGAGCTCTTCTTCAATGCTCTGGACCACTTCATTGGTCGCAGACGTTGAAGAACCGTTTTCAAGTTCGACAGTTACGCTGACAAAGCCTTCATCCGTTGCCGGCAGGAACTCAGTGCCCACTTGGGAAACGCCGAATGCGCCGATTCCGAGGAATACGAGTGCTGTTACAAGCACTAAAATTCGATGGCGCAGTGCCCATAGCACACTCTTCTCAAAGCGCTGGACGCCTTTTGAATCCGCCCTCACCGGTTTTGGTTTGCCGTCTTTTTGGCCGAGCATCCTTGAGGCCATCATCGGGATAACGGTCAGAGCGACAGCGAGCGAGGCAATCAAGCTGAACGAAATCGTCAACGCGAATTCAAAGAAAATCTCCCCAATCAAGCCGGAGATGAAAATGACCGGCACGAATACGGCAATGGTCGTCAATGTCGAAGCAGTGATTGCACCGGCTACTTCACGCGAACCGTCTGATGCCGCTTGTTTCGGCTTTTTGCCCATCGCCAGATGCCGTTCGATGTTTTCGATGACGACAATGGCATTATCGACGAGCATTCCGATGCCGAGCGCCAAGGCACCGAGCGTCAAGATGTTCAAAGCGAAATCGGCAAAGAACATCAAGACAAAGGTCACGATGACCGAATAAGGGATCGCGACACCGATGATGATCGGGCTCTTGATCCCGCGAAGGAAGAAGAACAACACGATCATTGCAAAAATACCACCAAGAATTAAGGTCTGCCCAATATTATTGATGGCGAGTTTAACATAATCTCCCTGGTCGAATAGGATATCGGCTTCTACTGCCGAAAAGCGCTCTTCGGCAAGCAATTCATCGAGGCGTTCCTGGAATGCCGTAGAGACGTCTGCTGTATTGCCTCCAGACTCCTGAAGCACCGACAGCAAAACGGCAGGTTCTTCATTGGCACGGGTTTCGCTATTGGTCTCCCGTTCTGTCACCGCTACTTCAGCGACGTCGGCCACGGTAACATTGTCGCCAGACATCGGGTCGACCGTCACAATCAGGTCTTCAATGTCTTCCACACTTTCCAAAGTGCTGACGATGCGCGTCGTTAAATTGCGCCCATCGTCCGTTTCAATCGGGTCGCCCGGCAAGGAAATATTGTTCGCTTGGATCAATTGGACGATATCTGCCTGCTGTAAGCCACGCTCTTCCAATTCTGCCGGATCCAGCTTGATGGAAATATCTTCAATCAACGAACCCGAAACATTTACGCTCGCTACACCATCTGTCTGGCGCAGCTGTGTTTCCAATTCTTCGGCAATGACTCGGACATCCTGCTCTGCATCAGTGGCGCGCAAAGATAATTGGATAATCGGGAATTGCGAAGGGTCGAACTTCAAAAACCGGGGGTCGTTCGAGTCGTCAGGAATCGGCGTCTGGTCGATTCGCTGCGTAACTTCCGCCTGGACATCATCAATATCCGTATCCCATCCGAATTCCAGTAAGATAAAGTTCGTTCCTTCCTGGCTGTTCGACTGAATTGATTCGATTCCTGGCAATGTTGCCAAGCTCTCTTCCAGCGGTTTTGTCACTTTTTCGTTCACTTCCGTCGGGCTGGCCCCTGGATAGTTTGTGACTACAACGCCGATCGGCGGATTCAATTCAGGAATCAAGGTGACAGGTATACGTAGAAATGACACTGCCCCTAAAATGATGACCAACAACATCGTGACTATGGTCAATACTGGTCGTTTGATGGAAAAATCGCTTAATTTCATGTGTTCAATCCCTCTCTATGCCTGGTCCCTTTATCATAAGAAAAAAAGCCTTATACCGCAAACTTGAGGCCGTGTGTTCACAAGAACGCCATGTTTTTCCTGTTCCATGGAAACCATGATGATTCTCGGAAATTTGTTCGCTAAATGAAGAAAACAGCCTGCCGGAAAAGGCAGGCTGTTGAAAATCCCACTTTTAAAGCAGGCTGTACAAGCGGATTTCCGGATTTTTATCCTGGAACCAACGGGTTGCAAAATCATTTTCGAACAAGAACACCAAGTTGTCGTAACGGTCTTTGACCAGCATCGAGCGGCCGCTCGACATCGACTCTTTAACATCTTCTTCGTTCTCGATCCAGCGCGCAATTTTATTGCCGACTGGCTCCATTCTTACATCGACATTGTATTCGTTCTTCATGCGATGCTCGAATACTTCAAACTGAAGCTGACCGACCGCACCGAGAATGACTTCTTCCAGATGCAGCGTTTTATAGTACTGGATTGCGCCTTCTTGCACGAGCTGCAGAATCCCTTTATGGAAATGCTTTTGCTTCATGACGTTTTTCGCTGTGACTTTCATGAACAATTCCGGTGTGAATTGAGGCAAAGCTTCGAATTCGAACTTCTTGCCGCTCGTAATGGTATCGCCGATCTGGTAATTTCCGACGTCGTGTAGGCCGATAATATCGCCAGCGACGGCTTCGGATACCATTTCCCGGTCATCCGCCAAAAATTGTGTCGTTTGGGACAGCTTGAACGATTTACCGGTTCTGGATAGGGTGACGTTCATGCCGCGGTCGAATTTTCCTGAGACGATACGCACAAAAGCGATGCGGTCTCGGTGAGCCGGGTTCATATTGGCTTGGATCTTGAAGACGAATCCTGAAAATGGCGTTTCCACTGGGTCCACGATGTCTTCTTCTTTCGTCAAGCGAGGCTGTGGCTGCGGCGCAAATTGCAGATACGTCTCCAAGAAAGTTTCCACACCGAAATTAGCAAGTGCAGAGCCGAAGAAGACAGGTGTCAGTTCACCTTTTTTTACACGGTCGATGGAAAATTCATTTCCAGCTTCCTCCAGTAACTCGATGTCTTCAAGAGCTTGTGTATAATAGGAAGTTTTCGTCATTTCATGCTCGCCAGCGAGATGGCCGTTCTCATCGAGTTCCATGAAACGGTCTCCATCTGTGCGGAATGGTTCGATGCGTTTGTTGTAGCGATCGTAAATTCCCATGAATTCCTTGCCCATACCGATTGGCCAGTTCATTGCGTAAGATTGGATGCCGAGCACTTCTTCCAACTCTTCCATCAACTCAAGCGGCTCTTTTCCTTGACGGTCCATTTTGTTGATGAAGGTGAAAATCGGAATGCCACGCATCTTACAGACTTTGAACAATTTCACGGTCTGTGCTTCGATCCCTTTGGCGACATCGATGATCATGACGGCACTGTCGACCGCCATCAATGTACGGTACGTATCTTCACTGAAATCTTGGTGTCCAGGGGTATCGAGGATATTGACGCGATGTCCTGAATAATCGAATTGCATGACGGATGATGTAACAGAAATGCCCCGCTGCTTCTCAATTTCCATCCAGTCGGATGTGGCGAACTTCCCAGTCTTTTTCCCTTTGACCGTCCCGGCATCGCGGATTGCGCCACCGAACAGCAAGAGTTTCTCGGTTAAGGTCGTTTTCCCGGCATCCGGGTGAGAGATAATTGCGAAGGTTCTTCTACTTTCAATTGCTTGTTGTAATTGGTCTGACATTGTATACGCTCCTTTAATTTCCTCTCTCTATCTTAGAGAAGGGACGTCCAAAAAACAAGAACTATCGCCTGAAGTTGCGGAAAGCGACATCGGCAAAAACGCAAAAATGAACGGAGAAAAATGCTTCGATTTTTCTCCGTTCCAATTATGATCCGAATTTACGCTGGGCTTCTTGTTCTGCTATTTCTTTATCGCTGTGCGGATATTTCGTATTTTCGATAATCTGGTAATCTTCATGCCCTTTGCCGGCCAGAATGATAATATCGCCCGCTTCTGCCTGCTGCACTGCGTGGCGCACCGCTTGTTCACGGTCGCCGATGCACGCATAGTGGTCATGCTGCATGCCAGCTGCCAAGTCATTTAAAATGCTGTCATATGGTTCATAGCGCGGATCGTCTGTCGTCAATACAACATAATCTGCGACCGATGCTTTTTCTGCCATGATCGGCCGCTTCGTCTTGTCGCGGTTGCCTCCTGTGCCGACCAGAAAGATAAGGCGGCCGGTCTTGAAATCCTCAACAGCGGCAATTGCTTTTTCTATGGCGTCCGGCGTATGTGCATAATCGATGAAGACCGACACTGGTGCATCGATTTCCGCTTTTTGCATGCGGCCTTCGACAGGCGAAATGGCTTCGAGTGCGGCAATGACCTGCGCAATCGGATAGCCTTCTGCAGACAACGCAGCAATTACCGCCAGTGCGTTATAGACATTGAAATGGCCAAGCAATTTCATCTCAACCGGAAATTCACCCTCAGGGCAAAGCAATGTAAAGGACGTCCCTCTTGCTTCCAAGCGGATATCGGCTGCACGGAACATCGCTTCATTTTCCAACCCGTAGGTATAGACGGGAAAAGGCGTCATGGCCGCAAATTTCTCGGACCATTCATCGTCTGCATTCAGCACCGCCCGTTTGTTCTGCGTCAAATCCTGGCCAAGCTGTGAGAACAGCAGCCCTTTGGCGTGGCCATATTCTTCCATCGTCCCGTGGAAATCCAGATGGTCATGAGTCAAGTTCGTAAAAATCGCCGTATCGAATTCGACTCCGGCCAAGCGTCCTAATACGAGGCCATGAGAAGAAACTTCCATCGTCATATGGGAACTGCCCGCCTCTAAAGCACGGCTGATCATTTGCTGGGTGGTCAGTGCATCGCTTGTCGTATTCGCAGACGGGTGTAATTCCCCGTTTAAATTAAAGCCGATTGTACCGGTTAAAGCCGATGTCTTCCCAAGTTCCATGAGCATCGCGTGCAACATGCCGGCGACGCTGGTCTTTCCATTCGTCCCTGTCACGCCGATCATATTCAACTTTTTGGAAGGATGCCCGTAAAAACGTGCCGCCAACATGCCGAGCGCACGGCTCGTATCGGCTACAGTGATGACCGCTGCCCCTTCTATAGCCAGCGGTTTTTCCGCCAATATAACCGATGCACCCTGCATCACTGCTTGTTCAGCAAAGTCATGGCCGTCAACGGTATAACCTTTAATGCAAACAAAAAGAGAGCCTTGGACAATTTCCCGGGAATCCATTGTCATATGGGAAATGGATTGCGGCAATTCTCCTTTTATGGATGAAATTGGAATATTTAAAAATAGTTGCTTGCTGTCCATCTGAAATCCTCCTAGTATTATGACCCGAGCGGTGAGTTGATATACGCATGAAGAAGCGCTGCTGTCGCTTTCAATGAATCGGTATGCGTTCGTTCATACGCATGGGACGCTTCGATTCCAGGACCGAACAAAGCGTGTTTCACATCGGCGCCTGCCCCGATTGCCGCCGAAGCATCGGACCCATAATACGGATAAATATCCACTTTATAATCGATCTCCTGCTTTTTCGCTAATGCGATCAATTGGCGTGTCAGCCCGTAATGATAAGGCCCGCTTGAATCTTTTGCACAAATGGAAACCGTGAATTCATCCGAAGCCTGGCCATCTCCAATCGCTCCCATATCGACAGCAATGTATTCTTCTGTTTCCGTAGGAATATTGGAATTTCCGCCATAGCCAATTTCTTCATTATTTGAGATGTAGAAATGGGTTGTCTGGGGTAAAAGATCACCGGTTGCTGCTTGCTTTGCCAACTCCAGCAACAATGCCGTGCTCGCTTTATCATCCAGATGGCGCGATTTGATAAATCCGCTTTCCGTTTTCGTAAAGCGCGGGTCGAATGAAACAAAATCGCCCACTTCGATGCCCTGTTTGCGGACATCTTCTACAGAATCGCATTTGATATCCAAGCGCACTTCCATATTATCTGCAGAACGCTCCGCTGTACCGGAATCACGATACACATGGACAGTTGTCTGATGGAGCAGGATCGTGCCGGTGATCGTTTCGCCGCCGGCTGTATGGATCAGGCAATTCTCGCCTTCGATGGCATTGAATTTGAATCCGCCGACAAGTGATAACTTCAAGCGCCCCGAAGGTTTGATTTCTTTCACCATCGCACCGAGCGTATCGACATGTGCTGTGAGCAAGCGGTGGCGCTTGTCGTCCTGCCCTTTGATCGTGGCGATGACGCCGCCTTTATTGCTGATTATGTATGGAATCGTTGCCTGGTCGAAAAAATCCGTGACGAAATCCATCACTTGCATCGTGTAGCCAGAGGGGCTTGGAATGTTCACCAGTTTCTCCAACGTGCTGATTGTTTCTTGCTCTTTCCAGTTAAAAGCCAATTTAATCACTCCCTGATTTTTTAATCATATCAAAAACTGCCATTTTCGCACAGTCCCGACTATAGTAAGATGAATAAGACTCTTAGCATGATGAGGTGCAATTATGGAACGCTCACTGACAACCCGCAAGCGCAATCAATTATTTATCCATCTGTTCGGCTTCGGCAGCCTGTCCCATTTGGTTCTGAATTATTTCGTCGACTTCAACGCTTCCATTATAGCGCCGATCTTCGGCATGCTCGCCTACTCGGTGCTATTCACTCTACTATATACGAAATTGCCCCCTTCTCGGTTGCGTTTTGCCATATTGTTTGCGTTAAATGTCTATATTTTAATTCTTCAATTCGAATCGCTGTCGTTTGTCACGGCCATTTACTTCATCATCCCAATCGTAGCGGCCTCGCTTTATAACGATACCCGGTCCATTATTGCCCTGTCGCTCTTGACCATCATCGAAGTGATTCTTTTAACATTTGTCTTCGGCCGCTTTCAAACGAGCGGTTCCTTGGAGTATATCCATGTTTCGATGGTGATGTTTTTCGGCCTGGTCATGCTGCTGACAATTTTACATAGCTTTTATTTCAGCAATTATTGGCGTCAACTGGAACTTCGCAATGCGTCGATGGAAAAAGCGCTCACTTCAAAAGAAGGTTATCTCGATCTGTTCTTCCAAGCGGCTAAAGACGCAATCGCCGTATTTGATTTCGAAGGGCGCATCATTGCGATCAATCCCGCTTTTGTTCAATTATACGGCTGGACAGCAGAGGAATGTCTCGGAAAAGTACTTGCGCTTTATCCTCCTGAACACGCAGAAGCAGCGGAGTTGCGCGCCGAACAAGTCCGGCAAGGCGAAAGTTTCACACTCGAAACGGAAGATGTCAAAAAAGATGGCACGCGTTTCCCTGCACAAATCACGCTCTCCCCGATTTTTGATTCACAAGGGGAGGTCATCGCGACCTCGGTCATTTCCCGCGACATCAGTTACCGGAAGGAAACCGAACGGATGCTTTTGCAAACGGAAAAACTCAAGATGGCGGGTGAAATTGCCGCCGGAGTGGCACATGAAATCCGCAACCCGATGACGGTCATTTCGGGCTTTGTCCAAATGATGCATAATGACCCGAACCACCGCTATCCAAGTTATACTTCATTGATGCAATCGGAACTCGACCGTATCAATTTGATCATCAGCGAATTTCTGATCCTTGCAAAACCGCAAGCGCCTCAAAAGAAGCAACTTGATATAGGAAAAATTCTCGACGAATGCATCTTCCTGTTCGGCCCGGAATTCGTGCTCCATGATATTTCGGTTAAAGCGGAAGTCTCTGGCCCGTTTATCGCGGAGGGCGAAGAGCATCACTTAAAGCAAGTGTTCATTAACTTATTGAAGAACGCAATCGAAGCAATGGAAGACGGCGGCACCTTGAGAATCATCGCCATTCGCGATGTGGACAAGCTGAAGGTCCATTTCAAAGACGATGGCCCCGGCATTCCTCCTCAACTGGCGGAACGTGTATTCGAACCATTCTACACGACAAAAGCGACAGGAACCGGCCTCGGCTTATTGATTTCCCAGAAAATCACGCAAGAACATGGCGGCAGCTTGGCGATCGACAGCACAGAAGATCAAGGTGCATGCGTCATCGTCACTTTGCCGCTGTTGCCGGAACAATGAAAACTTTAAAACCTCCCGCCCTAAAAATCGGGCGAGAGGTTTTTTCAGGTCTTACATCAATCATCATCGTCCTCATCTTCATCGTCGTCATCGTAGCGGCTATCATCGTCATCGTCTTGGTCGTCATCTTTGTCGTCATCGGACTCTACTGACACCACGGTCCCATCTGCTGCATCCACAATGACATCGTAATCGGTTTTTCCATCTTCAAGCTCCACTTCGTAATACACCCAGCCGTCATCATTCTCACGCTCTACCTCTTCCACTTTTCCTGGAGCTGCGTTCTGTGCTGCTTCGATCGCTTGCTGTTTTCCGATGAACTTCTGGCCATTTGTTCCGGCTTGCTCTTTGGAGCTAGCTTCTGCCGTCACAGCGCCATCTGCCGATTGCCCATTAGAGCGGTCTTCTGAATCCTCGAATAGCTTTTCACTTTGGACATTTTGCGCCTCCAACTCCGCTCCTGTGTCATCTGTATCTGCAAGAACAATCCCACCGAATGCCAAAATTCCTGCCGCTGCTGAAACATAGATTAGTTTTTTCATCTTAATCTCCTCCTGTTCTGTTGTTACTTTGAATATAACCAGCGAAGCTTAAGCTGCGCTTAGACAAAGATGAGAAATTCATGAGAACAGGCAGATTCAGCACACTCTATTCAAAAGAAAACCGTTTTCAACTCGAATCATAGCTGATTTCTTATCAGCCCCGATTCCGTGAAAACGGTATTCATTCAACTCTTCTTAATCATCCCATTCCACGGTCATCGTCTCTCCACGAATCGCATGGATTTGAATCGTCGCTTCCCGGTCGGATGCGTCATCATCCATTTCAACCAAATAATAGCCGCCATCTGTGGTCTGGACAAATTCGACTTCGTCAACTGTTCCATTCAAAGTCTCTTTTGCGATAGCGATTGCTGCATCCTGGCTGATGATGCGTTCCGGTTCTTGTTGCGTGGGCGCTGAATCCGGTTCAGGCTCAGCCGGAGTTTCCAGCGCTTCTGTTTGGACATCCAGCACTTCCCCGGTTTCTGCGGAAATAGCCAAGATTTTCCGTTCCGTCTCGCTATGGATTTCCACTTCGTAACGATTATCCGATTCTATATATTGGATTTCTTTTATTTCACCTGGCTCCGCTGCTGAAGCTGCTTCGCTAGCTTGATCTTCAGAAAGTGCTTTTGCAGGGCCGGTTTTCTCCAGCAATTCAAGTGATTCGACTTGTCCATCGGCGCGGTTGATGGCCGCTAAATACGTTCCATCGTCCCGCTTGAATTCGATCTGGTAAAATCCTTCTGTTTCAGTAGCATTTTCAATCGAACCGCCGTAAAGCTGTTCAATCGATTGCGCCGCTTCATCCATTGTCACTGAATCAGCAGCCGTTCTCGGAAACAGGAAAAAGGCCAGTGCAGCGATGGAAAATACGATGACGATTATACCGATAGCCCACCATTTTCGCATGATCATCCCTCCTGCCCTGATTGTAACTCTCCAACATTAAAATTCTCTGAGAAAACGATTGTTACCGTTGTCCCCAATTGTTCAATGCTGTCGATCTCGAGACGAAGATGAAGAGAATCAGCCAATTCCTTGGCGAGCGAAAGGCCAAGCCCAAATCCGCCAGTCTCGCGGCTTCTCGCCTTGTCGACGCGGTAAAAGCGTTCAAACACATGAGGCAGCGATTCTTTCGGGATGCCGACGCCGTAATCACGGATTTTGATATATACCGCACCGTCTGTCCCCGCCTCCAGATCAATGCTGTCTTCACTGTACTTGCGGGCATTGTCGAGCAAGATGTAGAGCAATTGCTTGAGCTGCTGGATGTCGGTTTCGACAATCAGCGGCTGTTCGGACTGCAGGCGGAATTCCCTATCATAGGAAGCGTTCATTGCTGTCATGACTTGTCTCAGCACCGGTTCCAGATCTATTTTTTGCCAATCCATTTGGGCTTGGCTGCGCCTCGCGATATGCAATAATTGTTCAATCAACTGGCGCATGCGTTCTGTTTCGGCACGTATCGCAGTCAAGGCTTCATCCTGCAGTGCCGGGTCCTGTGCACCCCTGCGCTGCAATAGATCAGCATAGCTAGAAATGACCGTCAGCGGCGTTTTCAATTCATGGGAGGCATTTGAAACGAACTCTTCCTGCTTGCGGTAGTTTTCTTCCAATAACCCGATCATTTCATTAAAAGTAACGCCCATTTGGCTTAGTTCATCCCGCGATTCTCTGGCGACGGGCAGCTTCTCAAAAGAGCCGTCGCGCTGGATTCGCCGCATCGTCCCGGTAAGCCCTTCGATAGGGCGGGTCAACACGCGCCCTAGCAATGCACTCGATAGAAAAATCGGGATCATCGAGAGCATCGTGACGGAAATGAGCACTAAGCGCAAAGTCGCGAGGTTTGCGGTCACTTCCCTGAGCGACTGGGCAACGATCAATTCCACCACTTCACCGCCAGGCCAGATCACAGGAGCAGTGACGTAGGCAAATTGTTCTCCTTCAACGGCCATGTGTCCGGATGTGCCTGCCACATCGTTCGGAAATTCCACATCGACTGAGGGCCGCTGGATCGTGCTCAACAAATTGCTGCTTTGGTTTTTCTCTTTGATTAAGCCGTCGACGGGCACATAGGCACGCAAAATATTGTCTGGCGATTCTTCGCTACTGTTGGCATTAAATGTCGCGACCATCACTTCCACTTCAGCTTCTAGCCGTTCGACTTCCGTTTCATAAGCCAGGCTGCTGAAGGAATAGTAAATGACAACTGCCAGGATCAGCAGCACGAAGAACATCAACAAAGTCGAGGACAAGTGGATTTTATGCTTGAGCTTCATGAGGCTGCTCCTTCAAGACATACCCGACGCCTCGTACGGTCTGCAAGTAGGTGGCATCTTCCCCGAAGTCGATCTTTTTGCGCAAATAACGGATATAGACATCGATGACATTCGTGTCGCCATAATAATCATAGCCCCACACTGCATTCAACAATTGTTCACGGCCCAGCACTTGCTTCGGATGGCGCATTAGATACAATAGCAGATCGAATTCACGAGGGGTCAATTCAATCTGCCGCCCCGCTCTTACGACTTCCCGTGTGCTTTCGTTAAGCGTGAGCTCTTCAAAACGGTGCAAATTTTCATCCACTGGATTTTTCACCCTTAAGTTGGCGCGGATTCTGGCAAGCAGCTCCTCGATTTCAAATGGTTTCGTCACATAGTCATTGGCACCAAGGTCAAGCCCAGCCACTTTGTCTTTGACATCATTTTTGGCGGTCAGCAAAATGACCGGCAACTTGGCATCAGATGCACGGATCCGTTTCAGGACATCGAGCCCATGGATTTCCGGCAGCATCAAATCGAGCAGCACCAGATCCCATTCCTGTTCCCTGAAATGAATCAAGGCTTCGGAACCGGTCAAAGCGACCGCGGTCTCATAACCTTCGAATTTCAATTCCAGCTCCAGGACGCGGGCGATACTTTTTTCATCTTCCACAATCAATATACGCTCCGTCATCTGCGCACCCCCCTTTTTTCTTAATCATAGCAGGTTCAAAAAGAAAAAAGCGACCTAAAGGCCGCTTTCTACTTCAATACTGTCCGGATCCATTTCGCCCGGTTTTTATAAGGGGGATACGTCAAATTGGTCGACAATTTTGTGGACTTCTTGACGATCGATTTGGCGTGCGTAAAGGTTTCGAAACTTGCTTTGCCGTGATACGAATTCATGCCGGATGACCCGACGCCTCCGAATGGCAAATAATGGCTACCTACATGCGAGACGGTATCGTTGATGCATCCTCCACCGAATGGCAATTGGTCCAGGAAGAACCGGACGGCCCGGTCATTCTCGGAAAACAGATAGGCAGCAAGCGGCTTCGGCAAACGCCGGATGTCCCGCAGCAATTGCGGCAAATCGTTATAGGTAATGATTGGCAAGACCGGTCCGAACAATTCATCTTCCATCGATGGGCTGTCCCATTGTATGCCATCGAGCAAGGTCGGTTCGATATACCGGTCGGCACGGTCGGTGTCACCGCCGTAAACAATATGGTCCCGTTCTTTTTCGATGATGTCCGTCAGCCGGTCATGATGTTTTTCATTGACGATGCGGCCGTAGTCGGGACTGTCCTGTGCATTGTCTCCGTAAAACTTACGGATCGTCTGGATAAAGATCTTCATAAAGTCTTCTTTCACCGACTCATGGACACAAATATAATCCGGCGCCACGCAAGTTTGTCCGGTATTCATGAACTTGCCCCAGGCAATGCGTTTTGCCGCAAGCTCCAGGTTCGCCGTCTGGTCGACGATTGCTGGGCTTTTGCCGCCGAGCTCCAAGGTAAGCGGGGTAAGCCGCTCGGATGCCGCTTTCATGACCACTTTCCCGACCGGCACGCTGCCGGTAAAGAAAATATAATCAAACGAAGCATGGATCAGTGCAGTCACTTCCTCGCGCTCCCCTTCGACCACTCTTACGAAATGCGGCTGGAAGCTCTCCTCCAACACTGTGCGGATGACGCGTGCGACGTTCGGCGTCGCTTCAGATGGTTTGACGATGGCGCAATTGCCTGATGCCAAGGCACCAATGAGCGGTTCCATGACTAATTGGAACGGGTAATTAAACGGGCCGATGACCAACACCGAGCCATAGGGTTCACGGATGATGAAGCTTTTTGCCGGTTGCAAATGGATCGGCGTTTTAACTTGCTCAGGCTTCATCCAATCTTCAAGATGCTTTGTCATATGGCCGATGCTATCGAGCACAAAGCCCACTTCCGTGGCATATCCTTCAAATTCGCTTTTTCCAAGGTCCAATTGCAACGCTTCGATAATATCGTCTTCATGCGCTTGAATTGCTGCCTTTAGACGCTGCAGCTGCGCAATGCGGAAATCCGCCGACTTGGTCACGCCTGTAAAATAATAGCCGCGCTGATCGGCTATCATATCTTCTACATCATTGGCTGTAAAATTCACTGTTAAAAACCTCCTGTGGGTCATTGCAATAATTGGTCGATATAACGTTGTACGACTAAGCCTTCGTCAAAGCCAACGAGGAACGTCGATTGTTCTTTCATTTCATCGAATAGGGAATGCACTGTTTTTTCGGTTTGCACTTCTACACGTGTTTTCCCCCGCTCTTCGAGGTACAAACGCGACCAATTTTCAAGCGTCAGCACCCCGTCTTCGCCGTACACTTTAAATTGCAGCAACTCGTTCTGCCCTGCCCCGCTCATGCCGGACAATAGAAACGGCGAACCTTGCTGCGTCTTGCCGTAGGCGATGACCCCGGTTTCGCATTTTTCGGTGTCTTCCGGAAAATCCACTTGGTGGGCGGCAATCTCCAATGTGCCGAACAAGCGATGCATTAATTGCAAGTAATGAGGAAAGACTTCCCGCACAAATCCTCCCTGGTCTCTCGTGGCAATCCATGGGTTTTGCTGCCACGCACGCGGCCATTCAGGAAATACGGTATGCAACTCAATGCGGCGGACTTTTCCGATGTCTCCGCTTTTGATGCGCATCGCCATATCGCGGACGATCGGCGAATACATCAACGGAAAATGCATAGCAGTGTGGATTCGGTTATTCGTCGCGGACTCCGCCATGGCCTGCGCTGCCTGTGCGTCATGGGCAAGCGGCTTTTCGCATAATACATGCAGGCCCCTTCTTGCTGCAGTTTCTGCAAGCTCTGCATGGCTGTTTGGGGGCGTGCCGATGTACACCCAATCAATATCAGCCTGAAACAGTTCGTCCAAGGAATTGGTGACGGCTACATCGTATTGTTCTTTAATATAGTTTAGCCGATTCCTGTCCGTGTCATAAACCGCTTCGACCTGCGCGGCATCGTCTTGTAAAATTTGCTTAATGATGCGCTCCCCGACAATGCCGGCACCAATAATTCCAATCGCTATCAAAACCATCGCCCCTTTTTGAGTTTCATTGTTTATAAGTGTAACCTTCCGGGGTATAGAATAGTCAAACAATTACATTCGGAAAACTAGGAGGAATCATCATGAATGAACAGAAAAACTGGTGGGAGCCGATCTTTACGGGAACATTGGAAATGGGCGTCGACAAAGAAAGACTCGAAACAATCAACGAGGACAGCCTTTTATACTTTGAGGATGCAGCAAACACTTTAGAGCAATAAAGATGTTCAACTATTTCGCAAGTACATAGCAGCGCTTGATCCGGCCTCATGCGGAGCAAGCGC